>JBARIB010000684.1:0-5211 GCA_049799535.1 Allostellaceae bacterium
AGAAGCGACGGCGGACATCCTCCGGCGGATAGACCGCCGGGTCACCACGGATCTCGGGTTTGACGAGCGCCGTCGCTGGCAGATTCGGGTTTGGGTACCACACCGTATTGGTGATGTCGGCAATCACCGCAGGGCGCAACAGATAGTCGATAAAGCGCAACGCATTCTGGGGATGTGGAGCGTCGACAGGCGTCCCGAGCATATCCACCGACATCATCGCCCCCTCCTTAGGCACGCGGAAAGCGATCGCCACCTCGTTGCCGGCCTCGCGCGCGCGGTTGCGGGCCTGGATCACATCGCCCGAATAGCCGAGCGCGACGCACAGATCTCCATTGGCCAGATCATTGATGTACTGCGAGGAATGGAACTTGCGGATAAAGGGCCGGATCTTTTCCAGCGCGGCGAACGCCTTGCGGAGGTCGCCGAGGTCGCGGCTCTTCGGGTTGAGCCCGAGATAGGCAAGCGTTGCCGGAAATACCTCCTGCGGCGTGTCGAGCAGCGAAATCCCGCAGTCGGCGAGCTTCTTCGCGACCGCCGGATCGAAAATCAGCGCCAGGCTGTCAACCGGCGCCGCCTCGCCCAATGCGGCGCGCACCTCCATCTCGTTGTAGCCGATCCCGGTATCGCTCCACAGATAGGGCGCGCCATGGGCGTTGCCCGGGTCGGCGGCGGCAACCAGCCCGAGGATTTCCGGGTCGAGGTTCCGCCAGTTCGGCAACCTGTCCTTGTCGAGCGCTTGGTACACCCCGGCCGCGATCTGGCGGGCCATGAACGGGCTCGCCGACGGGACGACGATATCATACCCGGAGCGGCCGGACAGCAGTTTCGCCTCCAGCACCTCGTTCCCGTCGTAGACGTCATAGGTAACCTTGATCCCGGTCTCCGCCTCGAATTTCGGTATCGTGTCATGCGCGATGTAGTCCGACCAGTTATAGACGTTGAGCCGGGGCTCTTCGCCGAACGCCGTCGGTGCCACGAGCACCGCGGCTAGCACCCAAAATCCGAGCCAGCCCGCCTTCATGCGTCCGCCTTCAGCAGCCGAAGCGCTTGCCAATCCTCGAGACGCTCGTTGCCATAAGAAGCATATGCTGGCAATCATCGGATTAACGGATCCGGGAGGGTGACCTCATGACTTTGCTTCAATTTCAGGGCACTCCCAATTGACGGTGTTTCATTGGCTGCGTCATGGCGAGCATGTACTGCGCGGCCGCGTGCTGGCCGGTAGGACGCCTGGGGTGGGCCTCTCCGAGAAGGGCCGGGCCGAGGTCGTGGCAATCGCCGATCGGCTTGCCGACGAGAAAATCGCCGCACTTTACTCGAGCCCATTGCAGCGCGCGCGAGAGACCGCCGAGATTCTGTCGACGCGTCTCGGTCTGCCTATTCAATACCGCGACGATTTGCTGGAGCTCGATTTCGGCGCGTGGACCGGCCTGACCTATGATGCGGTCAGGTCAGATGAGCGGTGGCAGCTGTGGAGCACCTGCCGCAGCATCGCCTGCGTACCGGGCGGCGAGAGCATGCGCCAAGTCCAGGAACGCGCTGTCCGAGCCCTATTCGACCTGCGCGAAGTCCACGGCGATGGCGAAGTGTTGATCGTCAGCCATGGAGATGTAATCCGCGCCGTGCTGCTCTTCGCCCTCGGCATGCCGCTCGATTTTTATTCCCGGATCGAGGTCGGTCTTGCCTCGCTCAACACCATCCAGATCGACAACACCGGGGTTCGTGTACTCGCTGTCAACGAACGGCCGCATCTTCCTCGCCATCCTAGCATCGCGACAGGCTCGCCAGCGCCGACTCGGCGGCAGTGATCCCGCTGACATATGCGCCGTGCGCGGTCGAGAAAAAATTGGGCGAGCAGGCTTCGCCCGCAAAAAACAGACGATCATCGACCGGCGCCGCCAATGACGCACGGTCATCGGCGTGCCCCGGCAGCGCGTAGGAGTAGGAGCCGCGGGCCCAAGGGTCCTGCAGCCAGGCGGTCGAGGCTAGCGGAGTGATGTGCTTGCGAATATCGTTCCCGAACAACCGCGCGAGTTCGCAGGCCGCGAAGGAGAACATGGCTGCCTCTCCCTCCCTTTCCAGCGCCGCGGCGCATTCGCCGCCGAAGAAACAGTAAATGGCTGGGCGGTCGAACGGCCGCACCTGATAGCTCATCGTTTCGCGCGAGGTCGTCGAGCCGACAAGGTAAGTATCAGGCTCGATCGCGGCGAGCGAACCCGACAAGGATATGAACAGCTTGTCGTCGACTCCAAGGGGCAAGCCCGCCCCGGCGGCGAGCTTGTCGGGCAGTGGCGGGTCGAAGCGAAGCAGTTCCGCCGCGAGGATCGAAGTCGGGACGGTGACGATCGCCTGCCTTGCGCTGACCGTGCCCCGCTTCGTCTCTATCCGAATGACGCGCCCGCGATGGTCGATGCGCGAAACAGCAGCACCGAGCGCCACCGGCAAGCCCTCGGCAAGAGCTTCGAAGAGGCGGCCATAGCCTTCCTGCAACCGCCAATTCACCCCGCTGTCCTCGTAGCGGACGTAGTCCTTGACAGAAACTCGGTCGAGCTTTGCACCGTTCGCCCAGCTGCTCGTCGCGTCGAGCAGCGGGTTCCAGCGGCCACCCGGCGGCAACAAACTCGCCAGCGACCGATCTTCGGGCTCTGCCGCTGCTGACCTGCGCGCGCGGGCCTGCGCCTCGCGGGTAGCGAGCCAGTCCGCCTCGGCCTCGACGGTCTCGCCACTGCGGCGCAGCCGCGTCGTCCATTCCGGTGGGCGGCGATGGATCGAGAAGCCAAGATCTCTGGCGATCTTCGATAATGGGTTACGATCGGCCGAATGCAGCCATTCTGCGCCACGGTCGAGCGGGAAACCCGCCGGTTCGATCGTGTGCACACGACCGCCGACCCGCTCGCGCGCTTCGAGCACCAGAACCGAGACAGAGCCCGCTTGGGTCAGCCGCCGCGCTGCCCCAATGCCGGCTGCGCCCGCACCGATTACCGCGACATCGACCTCCGATCGGAAGCCCGCCATTGACGTCCTCTTACCGAAACTAAGGCCGCTGACTCTAGGAATCACCGGCGCGCAGACCAAACCTTGGATGACGAGCCGCCGGCAATTTCGCTGACCAGCTTGTTCGTCATCGCATCGGCGAAGGTATGAAAATCCTCGACGACGCGCAGAAACGCCCCCGGTCCGCCGATGACGTTCTGCCGATACCATTCGGGGAGGCCTCCGGGAGGCTGCGTATGGAAGGCATAACCCGGGTTCGGTTTGTCGTTAATGATCGCAAGCCCGTTGATCGTCACTCCCTGGGCCACCGCTTGATCACGCGCGTCGGTCACCGGCCGGCCAGAATTGTTAGTCCCGTCCCCCGAGACATCGATGATACGCCTGCTGGCGCGTGGCCCAGCGGCGGTGAAACGCTCCATCGCGAAATCGATTGCGCCGCTGATCGAGGTGCGCCCGATAAACGAGCGTGGCGCGGCAAGGATCACCGCCGCCAATCCGCCCGCATCCTCCTCATCGCGGATCAATGTCCAATCGGCGACGATATTTTGCTCGCCCGCACCTGACCATTCGAGAAAGCAGATGGCGATCGTGCCGGTGGCGCCGCCACGGATCGCCGCGAGAACGCGCGGATCGGTCACCGCCGCTGAGTAGCCCTTGCGCTGTAGGGCAAACTCGCCCTCGTCGATGCTGCGCGATACGTCGGCAGCGAGGACCAGCAGCAGATCGGTAGTTTGGGCGCGGGCAAATCCGGGGAGCTCTAGCAGGACCAGCAGGATCGCAGCAGAAACGGCACGTCGCATCAGAGTTTACTCGCCATCGGCGGCGAGGATAGGGCCGGCTGCGCCGTCGCGGAAGGGGGCGTGGCCGAGCGCTTGCGGCAACCCCATATTCCAGGGCGGAGAATATCGACAATGCGCATCGCCCAGACCCGGTTATCCGTCACTACCGCGCCGCGCGAAATCAAAGAAGTTACCTCCGAGGTCGCCTGTTGGGCCGAGCGCCAGCAGATCTCGGTCGGCCTTCTCACAGTCTATATTCCGCACACTTCGGCATCGCTTTTGGTCCAGGAGAATGCATCACCCGATGTCAGGCGCGATCTTGACGCTTTTCTGCGCCGGATCGTTCCGGAGGACACTGCGCTATACCGCCACGACGACGAAGGGCCAGACGACATGCCGGCGCACATCAAGAGCGCGCTGACACAAACCCAATTGACGATACCCGTCACCGATCGAAGGCTGCAGCTCGGAACCTGGCAGGGCATCTTTCTGCTGGAGCACCGGGCCTCTCCGCACTGCCGCTCGCTCGTCCTGACGCTGATCGGGGAATAGGGAGGCAGCGCAGTCCCGGACCGCGGGAGCACGCCTTTGGCTATACCAATGGCTCCCCGCGCATGTACTTGCCACGGCAGAACAGCAGAGTAGGCTTGTGTGTATAGGCGTAGCGCTCGACGTGACCGATAAAAATGATGTGGTCGCCGCCATAGTGCCGATACTCGTTGCGGCACTCGAAGTGCGCGGCGGAGCCGATCAGCACCGGGGCGCCACACTCCGGGATGATATGATCGATCTCAGCGAATTTGTTCTCGTGCGTACGGGCGAATTTGTTCGACAGCTCAATCTGGTCATGCGCCAGTATATTCACAACGAAATGGGTGCCCTCCTGAAACGCAGGAAGGCTCTGCGCATAAAGTGAGGCGCTCCATAACACGAGCGGGGGATTGAGTGACACCGAGGTGAAGGAATTGGCGGTCATCCCATAGAGCCCACCCGCCCGGCTACGCGCCGTGACAATGGTCACGCCAGTCCCAAAGGTGCCGAGCGCGTTACGGAAATCTCTCAGATCGAAACCCTCGCCGCCGGTGCTCTTTACCGGCGCCGCGTGGCTGCCGAGGGTTTCTTCGGTGCGGATCTCGTTAGGCACTTTAGCTCCCTCACAAAGCCGTCACAGCGGCGCGTCGGGTGGCAGCCCGAGCGCCACCCTGCCGTAAATCGCGCCGTTGACGTCCCAGTTCAGATGGTAATGGGCATTGGCCGCGTGGACGTCGCGGAACGCTCGCTGGATCGGGTTCCTCTGATAGATCGCGCCGCCGCCGGTCGCGGCGAACAGGAGGTCAACCGCCTTGGTGCACAAGGTCGCGGCAAAGGCGCCGTCGCGCCGGTAGCGCGCCCGTTGCTCGATGCTCGGCACGACCCCGGCCTCGGTGATCCGCATTGC
>JBARIB010000685.1:0-11189 GCA_049799535.1 Allostellaceae bacterium
AGCTAATACAGCTGACTGATGGATCTTGAACTGCACGCCAATGCCACCACGACCCCGCGTCTCCGCGCCTACATCCAGAAGAGCACCGCCGCCAACAGCGTGCTGGCCCGCCAACTCGGGATCCACAGCCGCACCGTGGCGCGGTGGAAGGGCCGCCAGGATGTCGCCGACCACTCCACCCGCCCGCATCGGCTGGCCACCACGATAACCGCCTGGGAAGAAGGTTTGATCGTCGAGCTGCGACGCAGCCTCGCCCTGCCGCTCGACGACAGCCTCAAGGCGATGCGGCGCTGCCTCAACCCCAAGCTTTCGCGCAGCGGCATTCACCGCTGCCTGCAGCGGCACGGACTGTCCGCCCGCCTCACCCTGCAGAACGGCTCCGACCGTCGCCTTCCACACCCCCAGCCGGCTTCATCCATCTCGATGTGAAATACCTGCCTGCCGCCACTGGGCCGCCGGCGCAGCTATGCCTATGTCGCCATCGACCGCGCCACCCGCTTTGTCTATCTCGAAATCCTTCCCGACCGCCGGGCCCACAGCGCCGCCGGTTTTCTGGCGCGCTTCCTCGACCACTTTCCGCTCGCGGTCCACACCGTCCTGATCGACAACGGCTCCGAGTTCACCGACCGCTTCGCCGTCGACAAAAAGGGAAAACCCCAGGACAAACCCTCGGGCGACCATCCCTTCGACCGCATCTGCATCGAGCGCGCCATCATCCACCGCCTCACCCAGCCCTTCCGGCCGCAGACCAACGGTATGGTCGAACCCTTCAACCGCCGCCTTGGCGAGCATCTCGGCCGAATGCCGCAAAACCGCGCCGCTCATCACCGCCGCTTTCTCGACCATGCCGAACGCGACGCCTGCCTCCACACCTTCGTCGCCGACTACAATCGCACCCGCTTGCGATGCCTCGACTACCAGGCACCCACCGAGCTCCTCGCTAAACTCGCGGGACACAACACTAAGGCCGGGCGTTTGAGTGCAAAGCGGGTTCGCGGCGCTGAGGCGAGGGCCCGGGGGATCTGCTTGGTGCAGCGCAGGAGGGTCTCGCGGGCATGGCGGACGACCTTTCCAACCGTGTTGAGCAGCAGGAAGCGCAGCCGCTTGGGTCTGGCGCTGTGAAATTCCTCGGGTAGGCCGACACGTTTGTAGGCCGAGAGCAGATTGTAGAGGATCGCGTTGAGGCGCAGCCAGGCGGCATTGGCGCCGAACTTCTGACTGGGCAGGGCGGCGCCAGCGAGTTCATTCATCAGCACGTCGTGGGCGTGCTCGATGGTGCCGGCCTTCTGCCGGTGCCAGCGGATCAGATCGAGACCACAGCCGCCGTCGGGATCGGAGCGGTTGGTGACGATGCAGAAATGGCGCACTGGGTTGCCATCGCGCAGCAGCTCGCCCTGGCGCGGGCGGATGCGGATGGCGAGATAGCGGCGCGGCGAGACGGCATCCTTGCGCCACACCCCGTCGCTCGGCAGGTAATTGACCTCGGCCCACTCGCGGATCGCGTCGGCTTCTTCTTCTTGATCGCGCTTCCAGTGATCCTCGGGGAGTGCGGCGATGCATTCGGCCAATTGCGGGCTCATATCAGCCGAGATGGCATAGCCGATCGCCTGCTCGTCGAGCCAGCGCATCAACTCGTGCTCGTAGAGCGCGCTGTCGCCGCGCAGATAGATCTTGTCAATGCCGCCCGGCAGCGCGGCGAGCGCCTTCTCGACCACCCGGCGGTTGCCCGACCTGGCCGGGACGTTGCCGTCGCGGAATTCGTCAGCGAGGATGACGTCCTGTTCGGCCCACAGCGCGAGCACCGGCTGATAGCCGCGATTGCCGTCGTAAGTGCGTTTGGCCGCGCGCTTGTCACAATGGATCACGGTGGCGTCGACATCGAGGGTCGCCGTCTTCACCGGGCGGCGACATTGCAGGTCGAGGACGAGCTCGGCATTGGCCTTGGCCAAGCCCAATAGCGGTGCCGTCTCGGCGGCGACCGGCGCTTTGCCCTCCTGGAGCAGCGGCCGATCCTCGGCATGAAATTGCGCCAGAAAATCCCGTGCGGTCTGCGCCGCCGGCAACTCGTGTCCCAGCAACAGCGCCAGCGCCTTGTCCTGCCGGAACTGATCGAGATCCTCGGTGCGCTCGCCGCCGGCTGCCCACATCGCCAACAGGCTCTCCGCCACCTCCGACGCGCTCAGCCCGCGCCGGCGACTCTTCAGCCTGATCTCCCGGTCGATCATCGCCGCCGTCCCAGTCTGGCGAAACGCCTCGATCAATCCGGGAACCCCCGCATGCCCGGTGATCAGCCCGGTTTCCAGCTCGATATCGATCTCGAAATCCAACCGATCCGCCATTCTCATTCCCCCGCACCAGGCGGGTGAAACTTACCATCCTGCCAGAACAAAAGCGGAATCAACCACTTCCTTACATATGCCGTCGAATCCCCAACCGCTAGCCGGGGATTAGGGGTGTGCACCCGCAGTTGACAGGGCTCGGTGCGGATCGTAATTTTCGGTTAACAACAACCTGACTCAAGGAGATGGCCATGAAGTGGAAGACGCCTGTCATAGTTGAGATCGCGGTGGGGTTGGAGATCAACGCCTACGCCTGCGCCGAGGTGAAGTAAATCTTCCTTCGACAGACGCGGGCGAGGCGTTCCGCTCATTGGTGGACTCCTCCCGGCTCCTGCACCGAGGGCCTGTGATCGTGTCGGGCTTTGTCTTGAACACCGAACGACATCGGACCGCCGCAGGCGAGGCAGAACCGGGGTAGGCAAATTCCCGGGAGGCTAGTTTGGGGAGGGAATTATGCCTAAGGGTCCGATTTTGTGGTCGGTTCTCGCTACTCTATTGTGGGTTATGCCGGCCGATGCGGCCATGACCGACAAGGATAAGGCCGAGCTGGCGACGGCTGTCTCAGGCGCCAAAGTGACGCTGGAGCAGGGGTTGATCGCGAGCAAAAAGGATGGCAAGCCGGTTTCCGGCAAGTTCGAAGTCGACAACGGCAAGCCGCAACTGTCCGTCTATACCGTCAAGGATGGCAAGTTTACAGAAGTCATCGTCGACCACACCTCGGGCGATATTGCGAAGGTCGAGCCGATCACGGGCGGTGATGATCTGACCGAAGCCAAGAAGCAGAATGACGGCTTGTTCCGCGCCACCCGCGAGCTCAGCGAAGCGGTCAAGGAGGCAAAGCACGGCAATCCCGGCTATCGGGCGGTCAGCGTGTGGGCCGAGATGAAAGATGGCCATTCGATGGCCAATGTGCTGCTGGTCAAGGACAGTGACTGGAAGACGGCGGTGGTCGACCTTACGGTCTACAAGGCGCTGATCAAAGATTAGCTGCAGTGCGCTGCCTCGAGGGGGCGCTCATGGGAACTACCGCGGCTGCTGTGGCGCTCGCGGTCGGGCTAGCGTTTGCACTACCGGCCGCGGCGCAGACCGCGGCCTCCGCCGATATCGGGCTGGGAAAGCGGCTGTATCAGGATAAGGCGACCTGCGGCTTTTGCCATGGCTGGTCCGGCGATGGCGCCGGCGATCCGCAATCGCCCGGCAAGGCGGCCAATCTGCGCGAGACCAAGCTCGACCACGACCAGTTGGTCGAGGTGATCCGTTGCGGCGTCCCCGGCGGCACGGCGATGCCGCATTTCGACAAATTCGCCTGGACCAAGGGTGAGGAGTGTTACGGCATGACGGCGGAGGATGTCGGTGACAAAAAGCCGCCGCCGCCGACCGCGGGGCTGCAGAAGCGCGAGATCGAGGCCATCGTCGCCTATCTCGAGGCCAAGGTCATCGGCAAAGGCCCGCCGACGGTCGCGGACTGCGAGGACTATTTCGGTCAGAGCAGCAGACGCTGCCAGGAGATGGCCGCCGGCAGGAAAGAGTAGGGTTTCAATTTGGAGTTAAGGGAGGGGCAATTGGCATCGACGAAACTCGCGACACGGGGTCTCCTTTCAGCCGCCGCCGGCGGCATCATCGCGGCGCTGTTGGCGTCTCCGCTGAACGCCGCGGAAGTCACGTTCGACCGTTTGAAAAACGCTGAGAGCGAGCCCAGCAACTGGTTGACCAATCAGCAGACTTATGACGCCAAGCGATACTCGCCGCTCGACCAAATCAACCAGTCGAACGTCAAGAACCTCCACGCCGCCTTTGTCGTGCAGCTCGGCGGTGCCGAGCCCGGCGGTGACAAGTTGCACGCCCGCGAGCAAGATACGCCGCTGGTCGAGGACGGCTTCCTATACATGACCGATGGCTGGAACGACGTCTATAAGATCGATGCGCGCGACGGCAAGAAGGGCCGCATCCTCTGGAAGGTGGACCCGGGTGTCGACAAATCGACCGTGTGGCTGCCCTCAAACCGAGGGGTCGCACTCTACGGCAGCGAGGTCATCGAGCTGACCACCGACGGCCGGGTGATCGCGATCGACAAGGATACCGGCAAGGTCCTGTGGGACAAAAACTATCAGCTTGCCAGCACCGACGTCTTCACCAGCGCCCCGCTGATCGTCAAGGACATGATCATCGTCCCGGGCTCCGGCGCCGATATCGGCGGGCGCTGTTGGCTGATGGCGATCGATGCCAAGACCGGCAAGGTGCTGTGGCGGACCTATTCCGTGCCGGGACCTGGCGAGCCGGGCCATGAGACCTGGGCGGACGACCACGACGCGTGGAAGACCGGCGGCGGCGCCTTCTGGTATGTCGGAGCCTACGATCCGGCGACCAACCTGATGTATTGGGGCACCGGCCAACCGACTCCGATGTTCGATGCCGAATACCGGCCGGGCGACAATCTCTACACCAATTCGGAGCTCGCGATCAATGCCGATACCGGCAAGATCGTCTGGTATTTCCAATACACGCCGAACGACAAATACGACTATGACGAGGTCGGCTCGCAGATGATCTACGATGTGACGATGAACGGCGAGCCGCGCAAGGTATTGGGTCATTTCGGCCGTAACGGTTTCTTCTACACGCTGGACCGCACCAACGGCTCGTTCATCAGCGCCGCGCAGTATGTCAAGAACCTGAATTGGACGAAGGGAATCGATCCGAAGACCGGCAAGCCCATCGAGTACGATCCGTCGAAGAAGCTGCAGCAATACACTGTCATCAGCGACCGGGAGAGCGGCCAAGCTGACGTCTGCCCGGACGTTCAGGGCGGGGTGAATTTCTTCCCGACCGCGTGGAACCCAACCAAGCACCTGGCCTATGGCGCGGGCATCGATGGTTGCGCCCAGCTCAAGGTCGACGAGACCCGTATGGGCGGTCCGTTCTGGAACGGTGGGGTCCCCACCCGCAACAAGCGGATGGGTGGCGTCATCGCGGCGGTCGACATGACGACCGGCAAGGTTAAGACGACGCGCGAACTCGAATATCCCAACTATGCCGGTGTGCTCGCTACCGCTGGCGGCCTCGTCTTCACCGGCACGATTGACGGCACTTTTACCGCCTTTGATGATGAGCAGCTGAAGCCGTTGTGGAATTTTAATGTCGGCGCGGCGATGAGCGCTCCGCCGATAAGCTACTCCGTCGGCGGAAAGCAGTACATCGCAATCCATGTGGGCGGCGGTGTTCCATGGAATCTCGGTCTGCTCAAGGCGGCGCCGGAACTCGAGAACCTCGAGGGCGGCTCGTCGCTCTTCGTGTTCGCGTTGGACTGACGGCGAATGAGGAGGGGGCCTTGCAAAAGGTCCTGCTCCGTCGTTTCTGATAATTCTGTGCGCGCGGTCGTTGCCGTAGCTGCTTCCCTTGTTCTCAGCGCGAGTATCGCACGCGGGGCGGATGCACCCATGCGTGCCGATATATGGACGCTGAAGCTCGGGACGCCGGCATCGGCTCTGCCGCGCGACGCGTTTGTCGACTATGCTTGCGGAAGCAATGGCGGGCCGCCGCAGCTGTCCCTCACAGGTTGGTCCGATTACGACAAGTGCCCGCCGGAGCCGAACGGTCTGCGCGAGGTCTATTTCCGCTATGACGACGAGCTTGAATATTGGGCAAGGGCGCATCGCGCACGGACGTTGATCGCGCAATACGCCGGCACGAAGGTGTTAGATTTCCCGGTGATTGTATCAGGGTTGTTCGATGCGGGAGGCACGCTTGCCGGTCTGCGCATCGTCACCGACCCGCAGACCAACCCGCAGGATCGTAAGCAGGCTTACACTTTGACCAACTTCTTCAAGGCACGTTATGGCGACGAAGGGTGGGACTGCACCGACACCCCTCCGGCGCCGGGCGAGACACCGGTTGGTGCCCTCTACATCAATCGGCACTGTACCAAGCTTGTGAAAGGCGACATGCGCGCGGTGCTCGAGACTCGCTTTCTGCGGAAACCTGGTCAGGCCGAATTTAGCGGCTCCGGAAAGTTGACCGTTGGGCAATTCGAGAGCTCGACGCGGCTCGAGCTGCTGCGCCCCAACGTCCCGGTCGAATGACCGCCGTCGGCTACTCGTGAATTGTGCCGTCTGGCATGATAGCGCCCGCAAGATCGGCGCCATCGAGCTTCGCGTCGTTCAGCTTAGCGAGCAGCATGCGAGCGCCTTTGAGGTCGGCCCCAGACAAATCAGCGCCGGTCAGATCGGCATGCATCAGGTCTGCGTTGCGCAGATCGGCGCCCTTGAGGTCGGCGCCCCTGAGGTCGGCGCCGGCGAGGCTGGCCGCCTCGAGATGAGCCCGTGTAAGCTCGGCGCGGCGCAACGTGGTCTGGCTGAGATCAGAGCGTGACAGATCGGCGCCCTTCAGCTTGGCGCCATGCATTTGCGCATTGGCGAGGTCGGCATCGGCAATATTGGCGGCATCAAGCCGAGCGAAAGTGAGATGGCTCGAACCCATCATCGCCCCCGCGAGATCGGCTCCCTTCAAATCAGCCTCACTCAAATCGGCTTCGTAGAGCATTGCTTCGCCAAGCCGCGCGTCGGCGAGGTGAGCATGCTTCAAATCGGTCTTGTTGAGGTTGGCGCCGGTCAGATTGGCGCCGCTGAGATTTGCTCGGGCGAGTAGGGCACGATGCAGGTTAGCACCGGAGAGATTGGCGTTGGCTAGATCGGCATCACTCAGATCGAAGCGCTTAAGGTTGGCATGGGCAAGGTTGCAGCCGGGGCAATCCTTGCTACGACCAGCCAACAAATCAGCTGGATCGGCCGCGCGACTAATGGTGGCCGACGCCAGCAACAGTACAAGGACCAAGAGTTGCCGCGTCATCGCCTCATTTGAGGTCGTTCTTGACCGCATCGAGGCCCGTCTGCGCGCAGGCCTCGTCATTTTGCGCGGTCGAACCGCTGACCCCTGGGCCGCCGTTATGCACACCGCCGGCGGTCATGATCGGAAGGCCGCCTTGAATGAGGGCGACCCGCGGCAGGAACGCGATCCCGCCCGGCCGACGCTCCGGATTACTATAGGCGAGGTCTACCGTTTCCCGGGTCGAGCGCGGCAACGCCGTCGCGGTATAAGCTTTGCGCATCGCGACCTCCTCGGAGATCAGCTGGGCGTCGTCCACGTGTATGTAAGCCTTCGAGTTGCCGCCGATGTCGAGCACTGCGACGTGCATTTTCCATCCCTGCTGCTGGGCCTTGGCCAGACATCCATCGACGTCTTGCGCGCTACATCGAGGGGCAGGATCGGCGCATCTCGAGCCCCGATGCCGGACCGAGCGACCCGAGCACAGTCACGAACCCAGCTACGAGGCCACTTCACGCAATCCGCCCATGCTTTCCTTCCCGCCTGCGATCCGCGTTCGCCGCGAACCCCAGAGACACAGTGTCAGTTGATCCACTATCATCCTTCGCCATGATAGGCAAAGATCTCGCTGTTGTGGCTGGCGTTGTGCTGGCCGGCCTAGCGTCCATTGCGGCCGCCGAAGATCCGCCGATCTATCGCGGTCAGGCCGAGGTCGTCGGTCCGGCGATGCTGAGCCTCGCTGGCAAGCGGATTATACTCTATGGTATCGATGCGCCGGTCAAAGGTCAGCCCTGCAATGCCGGCGGCAAGACATGGGACTGTTCGACCGCATCGGCGAAAATACTGCTCAACCTTGTTGGTACTCAGGAAATTACCTGCGAGCAGCGCCGGATCGACCAGTTTGGGCGAGTGTTCGCGATCTGCAAAGCGGGCGAGGTCGACATCAATCGAGCATTGGTCGAAGCCGGCATGGCTGTGGCGCTGCAAAAAGAGACGACGGACTATGTCGCTGCCGAGGCAGCGGCGAAGGCCAAAGGTATCGGCATCTGGCGAGGGCCATTCATGGCTCCCGCCGATTATCGCGAGATGCTCGCCGGGCACCCGCAAGAGCGGTGAGTGCGGGATTCATGAGAATTCGCCTGTTTGGCAGTGACGCCGCGGCTCGAGATTATTTTCCTCTGCTGCGCTGGATGATCTTCACTGGTGTGACGATGTTTGGCTTTGCGCTCGCTTGGCAATACAGCCTATTTCAGTTGATGATAGCGCAGGACCGCAGCGGCCTATCGGTACTGATCTGCATTCTCTATGGGGTGATCTCTGCCCACTGCCTTGTCTCGATCATTGGCGTCTCGCGCGAAATCAACACCGCGCATCGGGTGCGCGAGCGAGTCCTGAACGGGGTCACTACTTATCGCGTCGAGGGCAGGCGGGTCGTCACCGACAATGGCGCAGTGTTGCCGGTAGGACGCGTGACCGATTACATCCACAACTTGGTGGTCAAGGCGGAAAAGCAGGGACCGCACCATCGGCTCGATCAAACCTTGCTGCTGCGCGGTCTGGCCGACAAGCTGAGATCGCCGATGCAGTTCGGTGCCTTTGCCGGCGATGCTCTTTTGAAGCTGGGTCTGCTCGGCACGATCGTCGGGTTTATACTGATGCTGTTCCCGATCGCCAGCCTCGAAAATTTCGATCCGACTTCAATGAAATCTTCGATGAAGGTCATGAGCGCCGGCATGGCGGTCGCGATGTACACGACGCTCGCCGGTCTCGTCGGTTCGATCCTAGTTAAAGCGCAGTACTACATTCTCGACAATGCCTCGGCCTATCTATTCGACGTGACCACCGATCTAACCGAGGTCTTTGTCGTCTCGGCGCTCGAGCGGGAGGCCCATGGAGGGGTTTAGCAACTGGGATCGCGAGGAGCCGTTCGAACCGTTCACGGTTATGCTGTTCAAAGGCCTGCAGGTCGTCGCCTTCATGTTCTTTTTGGCCTATTTGGCGATCAATACCGATGCCAAGCAGGGCAAGATCGATACCAAAGCAGAGATGCTGGTGACGGTGAGCTGGCCCGACAACCATCCCGACGACATCGACACCTATGTCGAGGACCCGCAGGGCAACATCGTCTGGTACCACGTAATGGAGGCCGGACTGATGAGCCTCGATCGCGACGACCGCGGCGATTACAAGAACACGCTTGTCGTCAACGGCAAAACGATTCGCAATCCGATCCGTCAGGAAATCGTGCAAATGCGCGGTCTCGTTCCCGGCGAATACGTCGTCAATATTCATCACTATCTCGCCACAACCCCGGACCCGGTGCCGGTCAGTGTGACCGTCGAGAAGATCAATCCAAAGGTCGAGGTCGTCTTTTACGACCGCCTGCTTCTCGACCACACCGGCGACGAAAAAACTGCGGTGCGCTTCACGATCGGCGAGGACGGCAAGATAACCGATATCAACACGCGCCCTAAATCCTTGATTCGGGAGACCCGCAAAGTCCGCTCCAGCATCGTACCGGCGGCGGGTACCTTGCCGCATCAGTGACATCATGACATTGCCGCTCGCGGGAATCGTCGCGTCCTATGTCGTCATTGCCGTGTTGCTGCTGAGCCTCAATCTGGCCTCGCGCTGGCATTGGAGCATCAAGGCAATAGCAATCGCGACGACCACAGTCTTCTTCGGCGTATCCTATGTCTCGATTGTCGGACTCATTGGGTGGCCTAGCGAGGCGCGGGTGCCGGAACATTTCCAGCTCCACTGGGCGACCGTGGTCGAGCCCGACAAGCTCAATGGCCTGCCCGGCTCGATCTTTCTCTGGATCGAAGCGTTGGACAAGGACGATATGCTCGCCGGCACGCCGCGGGCGTTTCGCGTACCGTATAGCCGCGAGCTCGCGGACCGCATCGTGCATGCCAAGGAACGCATCGAGAAGGGCACGGACCAGGCCGGCACGGCGCGCGATCTCGGCGTGCCGGAGGATGCGGTGGACGAGGACCGCCGTCTCGCCGGGACGCCACCGCGGCAAGATCAGCCTGGCGCTTCAGGTGACCCCACCGCGTTTATCCAACACATGCCCTCGATCGAATTCGAGGACATGCCCCCACCGGCGCTGCCACCAAAGCAACCGTTTTGAGACGAGCATATGGAAACAATCGAAAGCTGGGTCCCTCCGCGGCCGGAAATCCGGATTCCGCTTCATCGCTCCGGGCGGGCGGCTTGGCACATGGGAGCTCAAACGCCGACACCAGCTGGTCGTGCGCAGCTAGTTCCGCGATCTGAAATTCTGCGCTGAGACAACTCGGCTGACTGTATAGCGAGCTACGGTTTGACGGAGGGAGCAAGTCGTCCAATCGGAGAGCGCTGGCGGAGCGGCGTCGGGATTGCTCGTTCACTAGCGATCTACTACGGCAATCCGACGCGCCGGTGGCGCATGGATCGGCTATATTCGCATTTTGTGCGACAGGGTGACCTCGTCTTCGACATCGGGAGCCACGTCGGCGATCGGATAGGATCCTTTCGCCGCCTCGGCTGCCGCGTCGTCGCGGTCGAGCCGCAACCAAGGCTGGTCAGAATATTGCGACGCTTCTACGGTCGTGATTCGGACGTCATCGTAGAACCCGTGGCCGTTTCTGCAGTTCCGGGAAGCATCGAGCTGTTTGTCAACCTCGACAATGCGAGCTTGACCACCGCATCTTCAAGTTTTGTCGCGGCGGCGTCGCGAGCGCCGGGCTGGTGTCGTGAACGTTGGCCCGGCCGGCTCGTCGCTCCGTCAATCACCCTGGACCACCTGATCGAACGCCATGGCGAGCCGACTTTTGTTAAAATCGACATCGAAGGTTTCGAAGCCGAGGCGCTCGCAGGACTTTCGCAGCCGCTCGAAGCATTCTCATTCGAATTCACAACCATTCTTCGCCGGGTCGCGATGGACTGCGTGACCCGCTGTCAAGCCCTCGGCACATACCGTTTCAATGCCGCGATGGGTGAGACCCAACGCCTGGCCTTCACACAGTGGCTCGAGGCCGAAGA
>JBARIB010000686.1:0-4975 GCA_049799535.1 Allostellaceae bacterium
GGCATCGGCGGATCGCCGATGTCGTTCGCCCCGACGCAGATAAGGATGTGGCCGTTGCCGGGAGAGACCATGCTTCCGGTGGTGTCGGGTTTGGTTGTGACCCCCGTGCTGAACGAGGTTTTGACGGCCGAGAGGTGGCTCCACGGGACGTGGTAGGCGTCGCCGCCGAAATTCTCTGCCGGGAATTTCCAGTTGCACGGCATGATCCATTTATGCATGCCGCCGATGACTTCGATGCCGCCTTCACGGCGGTCGAAAAAGGCGTCCAGGTACCAGGCCATCTCCCCGAGATACTCGCGCAATGGCGGCGCCTCCGGATCGAAGGTGGCAAACCATAGCCCCTTATAATTGTCCAATAGTGCGACGGAATTGAGCCCCCAGCGCTCGCGGTCCAATTCGCCGTGATAAGCCTCTTTGAGATAAGGCACCCCGGTAAGCCGGCCGTCATTGCGGTAGGTCCAACCGTGATAGGCGCAGGTGAAGGTAGCGGCATTTCCGGAATCGGCGCGGCACAGGCGGTTGCCGCGGTGGCGGCAGACATTGAGAAAGGCGTGGACCTTGCCGTTGCTGTCGCGCACCACCAAGACTGGGTCTTCGCCCATATAGGTGGTGAAGAAATCGCCGGGCTCGGGGATCTGGCTGTCGTGGCACAAGAACAGCCAGCAGCGCGCGAAAATGTGTTCCAGCTCCTCCTCATAGATTTCCGGTTCGATGAAAATGCGGCGGCTGATCAGACCGCGGTCGGCATCGACGAGACCACCGATATCTGTTCCCACGTGATCCTCCTCAGGCGTTTGGTACTGCGGTCCCGCTGTTGGCTGCCATCAGCTGAGCCCAGTGTTTATAGAACCGCCGGTGATTGCTTTCACTGTAGCGATAGTCGCTCGCCCAAGCCCCGAAATCCTCGTCGAAGCACTCATGTCCGAGACCCATCTCGTAGCAAAGGAAATCGCGCCGGGCGACGGCACCGCGCGCCGTCTGCGTGCATCCCTGCCAGTTGTCCATGTCGTCCTGCTCGAAGGTGCCTCCCGGGCCAAACACGCGAGCTCCGGCAAGGCGTAGCGCCTTTTTCACTTCTGGCGGCGCCGCTTTGTCGACAAAGACCCAGGCCCACACCTCCGTCCTGTCGGGCCCGCGCGGGTGCCATACCCGGATCGTGCGCGATGTCGGCCGCAGGATCGAAAAATTCGGAAATACCGTGCCGGCGATCGGTTTGCCGAGGCGCAGCCGATGGCCGAGTCGCTCCTGCATCTCGGGCAGAATCTGCGCCTCATAGTCCAGAACCTCCGGTGCTGGAGGGTCGGCTACCATATCGGGTCCGACTGTCATGATGCTGTGGCCGTTGCCGAGCGAGAGAGCTCTGCCTTCCGCGTCGGGTTTGACGCGGAAGTCGCCGCCCGATCCGGTCCGCACCGCCGAAAAGTGGCTCCATGGCACATGATAGCCGTCGCCGGCAAAATTCTCGGCCGGGAACTTCCAATTACACGGCATTACCCACTTGTGGGTGCCGCCGATGAGCTCGACGCCGCCTTCGCGCCGGTCGAAAAAGGCGTTCAGATACCAGGCCATCTCCCCGAGATACTCGCGTAGTGACGGCGCTTCGGGGTCGAAGGTGGCAAACCATAATCCCTTGTAATTGTCCAACTGCGCCACTGGGCTGAGGCCCCAGCGCTCACGGTCCAATTCGCCGTAATACGCTTCCTTGAGATAGGGCACGCCGGTGAGCCGGCCGTCATTGCGGTAGGTCCAGCCGTGATAGGCGCAGGTGAAACTGGCGGCGTTGCCGCTATCGGCGCGGCATAGCCGATTGCCGCGATGCCGGCAGACATTGAGAAAGGCGCGCATCTGTCCCTGATTGTCGCGCACTACCAGCACCGGGTCTTCGCCCATATAGGTCGTGAAGAAATCGCCTGGCCGCGGGATCTGGCTGTCGTGGCACAGAAACAGCCAGCAGCGGGCAAAGATCCGCTCCAGTTCCTGCCGGTAGATCTCCGGCTCGACGAAGATCCGGCGACTGATGAGGCCCTTATCGGCATTGACCAAATGGTCCAAACTCATTGCCATTGCCATCTCCGCTCAATTGCGCCGCGGCATTCTCAGAGTGGCGCCGGCATCAACTGTCAGGATCGTCCCGGTGATGCCTCTGGCATTGGTCCGCGAAGAGAGAAATACATAGGCGCCCGCAAGGTCGCCAGGCGCGAGCGCAATCTGCAGCGGGTTGTTGGCCCGCAGCCGTTCCTCGGTATTGGGGTCCGCGAATTGCGAGCGATGATCCTGCCGCAGCACGGATAGGCCGCGCAAATCCGTCATCGTGCCGCCGGGCGCGACGCCGTTAACTCGGATCCTTGGCCCTAACTCGACCGCCAGCTGGCGTATCAACCCCACCACCGCGTGCTTGGAGGCCGTGTAGAGAGGCCCGCCGCCGCCCGAATTCGAGCCCGCCACCGATGCTGTGAAGACCATCGAGCCGTCTGTTTTCATCAGCTCGGGCAACGCGGCTTTCGCGCCAAGGATGACGCCCTTGACGTTGACGCTGAAGAGCTCGTCATAGGCGGCAGTCAGGTTTTCCTCGGGAAACTCGGCAAGCGACAAGAAATTGTCGAAGACGCCGGCATTGGCGACGAAAATATCGAGCCGGCCCAACGCACCAATGGTCGCCGCCACGGCGCGTTTATTGTCGTCGAGGCGGGCGACGTCACCCGTCACCGGGACCACGGCATCGCCGAACTCGGCCCGCAATTCTTCGGCTCTGGTGGGGACCCGGTCGAGAACCCCGACACGCGCACCTTCGGCTATAAAACGGGCGACCACCGCCCGGCCGATCCCCGAGCCGCCGCCTGTCACCAGCGCTGCCTGCCCATCGAGCCAACCCACGATGCCACCCTCCTCGCCGCTTTCGTCAGCTCGTTCTATACCGGATCGACGTAGCCGTCGATGCGCCTCGCCATGCGGCGCGGGACGGCATCATGTGCGGCAACCGAGGAGATGACGATGGCGGATCTGTCGATCACGCGGTCCGACAGAGGCGTTTTGCCGGGCGAGACCTATCTTGACCACGCACCGCCGCTGAAGTCGCATTCAGGGACCCAGCCGGACCTGTTTCTGCGCTGGAACTTCATACCGGTATCGGCCGCTTCGATCGATGTGGTCATCCACCTGCACGGGTTCTCGCAAGAAGGCCGGGAGATGCAGCTGGCCGAGAAGGTCATGCGCAGCGGCCTCGATCTTTCCGGCAGAAGCCGGCCTACACTTGCAATGCTGCCGCGCGGCAATTGGCTGCGGCATTACTACTACGACTTTCCCGCACTGCTCTCGGGCGGCATCGATCGGTTGGCCGAGTACGGTCTGCAGCGATTTATTCAAGCGACCAGCTCGGCGCCGTCAGGGATGGCGACCTCCCTTGCGATGGACCGGTTTATTCTTACCGCGCATTCAGGCGGCGGCATGCCGGCGATTGACGTCATAGCCGGAGCAAGCCCCTCGCCCGATGAACTCTTCATCTTCGATGGGCTCTATGGGCGGGATCCAAGGGCCGGAAACCCGTTGCAAGGCCTGGAGGTCATCCAGAAGTGGCTGGCCGATCGCCTCGGCCGGGAACCGGAGCGCGACGGAGCGTTACGGGTCATCTACATCGAGCAGCAGACCGGCCCCTTCTCGCGCACAGTGGCGGAGCTGATCGGCGGCCAATTAGCAAGCGCCGATCTGGAATTGGCCGCCGCTCTGTCGCGCCGCTACAAGGTGGAGGTCTCCCGCGTCCAACATTCGCAAATCGCGAGGCGCTGCTTGCCCGAGCTGCTCGCCGCCTCGGACGCCCAATTCGATTGGTCACGCTGACGCGGCAAGGATCTAATGCCCGGGTCATATGGATCTGCGCTTCGCCTCTCGACCTCATCGGTACCGCGGCGTAGGCTCCGCGATTCAAGGCCAGGAGCGAGTTTGGAGGGGAAGATGCAGATTACCCGGATCGGGGACTTCGAAGTCCACCGCGTCGCCGAATATGAAGGACCGTTCATCGCTCCCGAGACGTTTTTTCCTGATTTCGATGCTGAGGCGGTGCGAGAGAACCCCGACCATCTCGGCGCCAAATGGATCGACCGGGCGACCGGCAACCTGGTGTTCAGCTTCCACAGCTTTATCGTCAAGACCGGGCACCATACGATCCTGATCGATTCCTGCCTCGGCAACGACAAAGACCGTCCGACCCGGCCGCAATTCCATCGGCTGCGTACCTCCTACCTCGCCGATCTCGGCCGCGCCGGCATCAAACCCGAAGATGTAGACTATGTGATGTGCACGCATCTGCATTGGGATCATGTCGGCTGGAATACCCGGCTCGAAAACGGGCGCTGGGTCCCGACCTTCCCCAATGCGCGCTACATTATGGCACGGCGCGAATTCGCGCACTGGGAGGGGGTGCATCAGCGCGGCGAGGACACTCCGCATCGCCTCGCCTTCGAGGACAGTGTGCTGCCGGTGGTGCGCACCGGCCAATCGGTGCTCGTCGATGACGATTACGCGATGGAAGACGGTCTGTGGTTTGAGGGCGCTCCCGGCCATACGCCCGGCAATGTCGTGATCCATGCGCGATCGCGCGATGCGGCTGCCGTGTTTATGGGCGACGTGATCCACCATCCCTTGCAGCTGTTGAAGCCAGAATGGTCGACTCTCGCCTGCACCGATGGCGAGCTGTCGCGGCAGACCCGGACGCGGCTCATCGAGGAGCATGCAGGGCTTGGCACACGACTGCTGCCGGCGCATTTTCCGAGCCCGACAGTCGGGCGCATTGTGCGGGACAGCAGCGCCTATACCTACGTCTTCGAATAGCGGCCATCTTCCATCGCAGCGGCGCCGACTGGGCGCGATATGCCCAGGTGCGGTCGGGAGGAAAATATCGCGCAAGACTTCAGTGAGAAGAGCGGGAGCTCCACCACGTTGCGGCGCGGGGCCTCGATATCGCACCCGCGCCGCACCTACG
>JBARIB010000687.1:0-1785 GCA_049799535.1 Allostellaceae bacterium
GGCGGGCAATGTCGACACCGTCTCGCTGCAACAACTCGACGATCCGCTCGTCCGAAAGCGTATTGTCGGCGGCTTCTGCTTCGATCAAGCCACGGATGCGATGGCGGACTGCTTCTGCCGAGTGCGCACCGATCCCGCGAAATGCCGGGATCGATGACGTAAAGAAGTATTTGAGTTCGTAGAGGCCGCGCGGCGTGGCCATGTACTTGTTGCTCGTAACCCGGCTTACGGTACTCTCATGCATGCCAATCGCGTCGGCGATGTCGCGGAGAATGAGAGGGCGCAGCGCCTGAACACCGCGGTGGAAGAACGCCTCTTGCTGGCGGACGATCTCGGCGGCCACTTTGATAATCGTCATGGCCCGCTGATGCAGCGATTTGACAAGCCAATTTGCTGCGTGCAGCCGCTCGGCGAGATAATCCTTCTCGGCCCTGCTCCGGGTCGCCTCGCGTATGCGCGCGCAATATCGGGTGTTTACCAAGACACGAGGCAAGGTTTCCGCGTTGAGCTCGACCACCCAGCCGCCCCCCGGCTGTGCGCGCATCAGAATATCAGGCACGACCGGTTGGGCCAACGGCGGATCGAACGCTAGCCCCGGCCGGGGGTCGAGCGATTTGATCTCGCCGATCATGTCGGCGACATCGAAGTTATCGACGCCGCAAGCCTGCACCAGCGCCGGGATATTCCGGGCAGCCAGCAGGGGCAAGTTGTTGAGCAGGGCCTGCATCGCTGGATCGAGCCGATCTCGGTCTCGGAGTTGCAATGCAAGGCACTCCGCCAAGTCGCGGGCGAAGACGCCAGCTGGATCGAACTGCTGTACTCGAGCCAAAACGGCCTCGACTCTCTCGATCCCGCATCCCAGCAACTGTGCTATGCCGTCAAGCGGCCCAAGCAGATAGCCGGCCTCATCCAAGAGATCGAGAAGATGGAGAGCAATGACCCGCTCTCCCGGGTCGCCGAGCTCTGTTGCGATCTGCTCCGATAAGTGTTCGCGAAGGGTGCGCGGGCGCGCCGCGGTGTACTCGATCTCAGTGCGGTCCTGCCCGTCGAACACTCGGTTGGCACTACGCCAGAGATGAGGCTCGCTGCCGAGATCAATCGAGCCGTCTCCTTCCAATCCCGAAGCGGCCTGCCAATGCTCTGCTGCCTCCGGCGTGAAATCACGCGCCATTGCCTCCGGCAATGGAATCGTCGTGGCACTGTCCGCCGGAGCCGAAGCAATTGCCGGGGCCGCTCCTTCAAGCCGCCCTTCATGGCGCTCGAGCAGCGGGTTCTGCTCGATCTCGGCCTCGACAAACTGGTTCAACTCCAGGTTTGAAAGCTGCAGCATCTTGATCGCTTGCTGCAACTGGGGCGTCATGACCAGCGTCTGGACCTGGCGAACCTCAAGGCGCTGCGAAAGACCCGTTCTATTCAAATCTCGCTCCGTTCAGGAGCGGCTTATAGGCTAAACCTGTCTCCCAGGTAAACGCGTCTGACATCGACGTCGGCGACGATCTGAGCGGGCGCACCCTCCATAAGCACTCGGCCTTCGTGCAGAATATACGCGCGATCGACGATCTCGAGCGTTTCGCGCACGTTATGGTCGGTAATCAAGACGCCGATTCCACGATCCTTGAGATGCGCAACCAGCTCACGGATATCGGCCACCGCGATGGGATCGATTCCGGCGAGCGGCTCGTCGAGCAGAATAAAGTGGGGCTGAGTAGCGAGCGCCCTGGCGATTTCGCATCGGCGGCGCTCCCCACCCGAGAGTGCCATCGCCGGCGCCCGCCGCAAATGTGT
>JBARIB010000688.1:0-3067 GCA_049799535.1 Allostellaceae bacterium
GCTGGGGTGTCGGGCTGCCCGGAGCGAAGCCAGCCGAAACGAGGCCGCGAGCGCCGGCAGCAACCGCGGCGTCGACTAGCGCGCCGTCGGCGCCGGCGTAGGAATAGAGGATCTCGACGCGTGGCAACCCAGTCAGATCAAGCCCGGCAAACGCGGTATCGGGCATGTGGGCATGCAACGGCGCGCGGTAGAAATGCACGCCGTCGCCGTCGACATGGCCAAGCGCACCGAAATCGATCGAGCGGAAGGCCTGCAGACGGTAGGTCGAGGTCTTGACGACGTCGCGGGCCGCGTGGATCTCGTCATTGAGCACGACCAGCACACCCTTGCCGCGGGCATCCGACGATCCGGCGACCCGTAACGCATTGACCAGGTTCATTCCAGCATCGGAGCCGAGGGCGCTGGCTGGGCGTTGCGCCCCTACCAGCACGACCGGCTGCGCCGTGGCGAGGGTCAAATTGAGAAAGAACGCCGTTTCTTCCAATGTCGCGGTGCCGTGCGGGATAACGAAACCAGCAATCCCCGGCTGTTCGCGCGCAACGCGGTGGATCAGCTCTCTAATCTCGATCCAATCCTTCGGGCCCATACCGGTGCTACCGACCTGGCGAAAGGTGAACGGTAGCGGATCGACGACGCTTCTGGTCTCGGGAAAGCGGTCAAGTAACGCCTCGCAGGTCAGCTTTTGCCCGAAATCGGGATAATCGAGCACATCCAGGCTCGATCCGCCGAGCGAAGATATCGTGCCGCCGGTACCAATTACCGCGATGCGCGGAAGGGCTGTTGGCATCAGTCGACCGCGACCCAATCCTCGCCGAGCTTCATGCGATGCTTGACGATGCCGGGCTTCAATGATTGCTCGATGAAACAGCCCTTAGCCGCCGCGGCGATCAGGCGCCGCTTGTCGGCCTCCGACGCACCGCCGCCGAGATCGATGTCCAAGGTAAAAGCCAGCGGTGCGCTCTCATATGGGCCGCGCCCGCGTTGCCGTGCCTCCCAGTGGCATCGCGCATTGACCGAGAACTCGGTAAGGGGAATTTCGAGGCGCCGCGAGAACGCACGCAGCTGGGTCATCACACAGGCGGTCAACGCGCTCGCGAAATAGGCCAAAGGATAAGGCGCGGTGCCGTCGCCACCATGGCCTGGTCCTTCATCGGTCGGCAGTTCGACCGTAACCGGGTGGCTCAGCCGCTTATGCACCGTAATTTCGTTGCGGAACTTCGACTTATTCTTGCCCTCGGCGTCGAAAATGACTTCGAAGCGCGTCAAAGGCTCGGCTGTGCTCATGTCACCCTCGATTTCTTCGGCTGGGCATGGAGTCGGAACGAAACCGCTCCGTAAGTACTCACGAGATAGGGCACTACGTAGGTCAGGGTGAGCTTAGTGAAATCGGCGCGTTGCCACGATAGGAGCACGTCGCCCTGATTAATCAGGTTGAGGATCGTGCCGACGACCAATGCCACCCATAGCGAGCGGCGCGGGACGCCATCGGAAATTGCGTAGAGCCAGACAAGCTTCCAACTCACGACAACCAGCGTTTGCGGCGCTTGTAGTGCTTGACGTCGCGGTAGGATTTGCGTGTCCCGACCTCGTTTAGGCCGAGATAGAATTCCCTGATGTCGGAATTCTGACGCAATGTATCGGCTGGGCCTTCGAGCACGATGCGGCCGTTTTCCATGACATAACCATGGTCGGCGATGTCGAGCGCCAATGCCGCGTTCTGCTCGACGAGCAAGACGGTCAGGTTGCGTTCGTCCCGCAGGCGTCGGACGATGCCGAAGATCTCCTCGACCAGCAGCGGCGCCAGACCCAATGAGGGTTCGTCGAGCAGGATCACCTTGGGGTCGGACATCAATGCCCGGCCGATTACCAGCATCTGCTGCTCGCCGCCCGAGAGATAACCCGATTGGTTGTGGCGGCGCTCCTTGAGGACCGGGAAGGACTGATAGACCCGCTCGATGCCGTCGAGCACAGTGGCATGATCGCTGCGGGTGTGAGCGCCGGCGATCAAATTCTCCTCGACGGTGAGGTTCTCGAAAACCCGCCTTCCTTCGAAGACCTGGGTTACTCCGCGCTTGACGACATCGTGCGGGGGGAGCCGGTCGAGCCGCTCGCCGTCGAGCTCGACCGTGCCCTTCGTCACCTGCCCGCGCTCGCTGTGCAGCAGGCCCGATATTGCCTTCAAGGTCGTCGTCTTGCCGGCGCCATTGGCGCCGAGCAAGGTCGTGATGCGACCCTCGCCGGCAAACAGCGAGACCCCCTTTAGCACCAATATTACGCCGTCATAGACGACTTCGATGTTGTTGAGCGCCAGCACCCAGACGACCCGAGAGTTGTACTTTGGACAATCCGGCTATTGCGTCTTCTCCGCGGCCTTGACCTGGTCCCACACGACATCACGATAGGCGCGGAACCAGTCCGTTTCCGGCACCAGCTTCTCGCCCTTGACCTGGAAGATCCGCACGTACCCGCCACCTTCGTGGTCGGTCGGCGTGATCTGCAGCGGCGGGACCAAGCCGCCGAGGGTGAAATCATGGATCTCTTCGAAGCCTTTTCTCACGTCGGGTCCGGTCGGCTGTTTGCCTTTCGTCAGTTTGAGCGCGTTACTGAGCGCCTGAACCTCGATTGCCGCCTCGAAGAGACCGCGATTGTAGTAGACCGTGTCATCCATTTCTTTGGGCAGCGCTTTGCCTTCCTTCTTATACATCTCCTTGATTTGCTGCCGTACCGGATAATCGTCACCAGCACCGGCGAACTGCATTGTATTGTAGCCCTGCGCGGCTCCCCACCCGCCGGCCGCCAAGATGTCGCCTTCGGCCGAGGCCCAGACGAGCCCGAGCACTTTCGACAGCGGGTAGCCGTTGCGCTTGAATTCCTTGATCGACACCGACGGCGAGCGGCCGAACAGGTGCGAGATCACGAAGTCGGGCCGATAGCGCTGCGTGATGTCGAGAATCTGCGCCCCCATTTCCACGCCCGGCGGCGGCACGGCGAAGGTCCGCAGCTCAAACCCTTCCTGCTTCTGCAGGTCTTCGATGACCGGCAACGGCTCCTTGCCGGCAGGATTGTC
>JBARIB010000689.1:0-11864 GCA_049799535.1 Allostellaceae bacterium
GTATTTTGGATTCCGTTTTTGATGGCCGCAGTTTTGGCATCTTTCGGAACAGGCGCCATAGTCTATTTTCTGATCATGCCGCAATCCGCGTTATCCAGCGGGCGGTCCGCTCGGCCTGCGGGCAAGCGGAGCCCCTATCTTGAGAAAGAAAAGCGCAAGAGTTAAACGATTTCTCTGAATAGTTGGTCCCACTTGCGCCCGAATACCGGGTCTATTGGCGGTTCTGTGGCGAAACCCGATTTTCGTTGTCTTTCGGCAATTTGCGCGGCCGATGTCATACGAGCTGGCATACGGAACGGATGCCCCTGCCAACGCTGCCGGGCCTGGCGATTGGCGAAAGGACGTGCCGCCCCAGCGGACCTTGCAAGGAATGCGCGTTAAGCCCCGTAAAGGAATCAGGCAGCCTTTCGATTGGCGGAGAGCCGGGTGTCGACCAATGCGACCGTCTGATCGACGACCGGATGGCGCATATCGTATTGCGCGCCGATCAGCTGCACGAGCCGGTCCGTCCGCTCGATATTAGGGGCGCCGTTGTTGAGCGCGCGGGCGGCTGAGGACGGCCGCACCAGGTCGTTCGCGGCGGCGGCGTATTTCTCGAATGGTACCAGGTCGTTTGGCGACGCACCGAGCCGCTCGCAGACGCCGCACACCCAATTATAGACGGAACGCGAAGTCACGACATCGGGGTGTACCGCGACCTTGATGTCGATCGCACCGTCAGCCGTCACGCAACGATAATTGCCAGTCAACAGCATTGCCCACTTCGCGAGCGGCACGAAGATCGAGTCGTGTACCCTAAGTTTAACCGGAAGCTGGATGGGTCCATCGCCCGGATCGTGACGCGCCGCCTCGATATCCGCCTCCATTTGGCGCAGCATGGCGGTATGTTCGTCAGTGTCGAAGCGGGCCACTTTGAAATTGGTCGGCAATGTCACCTGCAGCACATTAATCTTCTCGTCCGGCGGACGGATGGCCTGCGGATCGGGGCTGCACAGGGTCAAGAGCCCGGGCTCGAAATTGTCCCACACGCTCGCGTCGGTGTAAGCGGGCTTGAGCGCGTCGGTACCGAGCCCGGGAATGCGTTTCAGATAAGGCAAGGGCGGCATGTTCATGATCGACATGCACGGCACCCGCGACTTGGCCACGGCGTCGAGCAGTTCGCGCACACCCGGCGAGCGGTATTGCGGCTCCTGCATCGCCAGCGCGACGAGATCGAAATCTTTCGGGTTGACGTCGCCGGGACCGGCAGCAGAGAGCTTGCCTGGCAATTTGCGGGAGTCGAGCTCGACGAGCCCCGGCCTGCCCCGTATCGGTAGCCGCACCCGGGCCCCGTCTTTGTTGAATGCTTCTACTTCGGCCGGCAAACACACCATCGTGATCCTGTGGCCGCCGAACAGCAGCTTGGTTGCCAGGAGCGAGCCGTAGGACGCCCCCAAAGTCAATACGTCGTAGGTGGCCATTTGACGCTTCCTCCTTAGCCGGGCGTATTTGCTTGGCGGACCATGCCGGATGCTAAGTTTTTGGGCAAGCCTCCTCCGCCAGGATCGCCGCAAGGCCGGCGCGATAGTCCGGGTAACGTAGGCTGATGCCGAGCTCGGTTTTGATCAGCCGGTTCGAAACCCGCTTATTGTCGGTATAAAAGCTGCGCGCCATCGGCGAGAGGCCGGCGGCCTCGAGCGGCACCAGAGGCGGTGCCGGGATCCCGAGCAGCGCCGCGGCATGCGCAACAACGTCCGCGGGCGGTGAGGGGTCATCGTCGCAGACATTGTATACGGCCCCCGGCCGCGGCCGCTTGATTGAAGCGATCAGCACACTCGCAAGATCATCGACCTGAATGCGCGAAAAGACCTGGCCAGGTTTGTCGATCCGCTTTGCAGAGCCAGCCCGCAACGCGTCGAAAGCGCTGCGCCCCGGGCCGTAAATGCCGGAAAGCCGGAAGATGTGCACCGGCACGCCGTGGCGGCGCCAGAGATCGAGCCAGCCTGCTTCGGCCTCAACACGGCGGCGGCCCCGCTCACCAGTCGGCATCAGCGCGGCACCTTCGTCGACCCATTCGCCATTGCGATTGCCGTAGACGCCGGTCGTCGAGAGATAACCCGCCCAGGAAAGGCTTTTGACGGCTGCGATGTCGTCTCGATGGGTCGTCAGTATAGGATCGCCGACGGCATCCGGAGGAATCGATGCGAGGAGATGAGTAACCCCATCGAGCGCTCCCGGACACAACGGGTGATCGCCATCGAAAACAACCGCGTGAAAGCCCGCTTCCCGTAGGGCTGCTGCCTTTTTGGCCGCCCGGCAGGTGCCGCTGACTTTCCAAACCTCGCCGCGAAGGCGCCGCGCGAGTGCGAGCGCGCTATAGCCCAGTCCGAAGCAGAAGAGGTGGCCTTTCATAACCCCTGACCCGACGGCAGCGCCGCAGGCTCAGCTTCCAGAGTCGCGGCGATGCGTTTTTGCTTGAACCGGGTCCATGCCCAGAACCCGCAGGAAACCAGCGCGCCGACCGCGAGCGGCAGCCGCAAGCCAAACCGGCCGCTAAGGGAGCCCATCAGAACCGCACCGAGAGCCGGACCCGCGCGAAAAATCATCCCGTACAGCGCCATGATGCGGCCGCGCATGCGAACGTCGACCGCCGCCTGGATCAAGGTCTGCGCCCCGACCCCGGTGATTGTCATGGCCGCCCCGGCGACAAATACGCAGGGAAGTGCGAGGAAAAACCGGTCGGTCAGGGTGAAGGCAAGGATCGCCAGCGAGATTATCAGCGTGTTGCCGAGAACGAGCCCGGTCAGCCCGGTGATCGCCGGACGCAATAGCATCCAACCGGCGCCGAAAATGGCGCCAAGCCCGACCGTCGAAGTCAAGGTCGCCAGACCTTCCGGACCGCGACCGAAAACGCTGTCGGCAAATCCCGGAAACAGTTCGACAAAGCCTCGAGTGCCGATCGTTGTGATCGTGAACAGCAACAGCATTGGAGCGATCCCGGGGTGGCGGCTGGCATACGCGTAGGCTTCGGCCGAAGCCTTTAGCACGCTCTGGGTGGCGGCGACCGGCAATGCCGGAATGCCACGCAAATTCGTCATTGCGAGGAGGAAGACGATGTATGTCGTGGCATTCACCGAAAAGGCGGCAGCGACGCTCCATTTGGCGATCACGATCCCGGCGACCGCTGGCCCGAGAAAGCGAGCGGAGTTGAAGATAATCGCGTTGATTGCCAGCGCCGATGGCAATGCCGCCCGATCAACAAGGGTCGGGATGAGCGCCAGGCGGGACGGTTGCGCCACCGCATTGAAGACCCCGAGAAGCAATGTCAGCCCGAACAGCGACTCGATCGTGATCGCGCCGGAGTAGACGAGGACGGCGAGCAGGGTCGCCTCGATGCTGCCGGCGATTTGCGTCACCCGGATGATGCCGACGCGGTCGCGCCGGTCGGCGAGAGCGCCGGCCAGAGGGCTTAAAAATACAACCGGAAAGAACTCGGCCATCGACACGATGCCGAGCCAGGCGCCGGAATGGGTCAAAGTCCAGGCGAGCCAGCCGACTGCCACACGCTGCATCCATACGCCGATCAGCGAGACGATATTGCCGCCTGCGTAGATGCGGTAATTCCGGTGGGCAAAGGCCTGGACAACATTGCCCAACCCGCCTGGAAACAGGCGATCACGGATCAGGGTCGATAGAGAACGGATCGGATCGAACACCGGCGCGATCGTACCGCCCGTTCCAATTCAGCCGCAATCCCGTGGTGCTGGAGGTTCCGTAGCATGTAGGTTAGCTCCCGTTATGAGGATCCTCGCCCTGTGTTGCCCTTTTCTAATCATCGGAACCGCGGCGGCGGAGGCGCCGCGCAACGCTGAGGCCGATGCGGCAACCTATGAGCACTGCATGAAGCTCGCCAAGCAGAACCCGGCTGCTGCGCAAAAGCTGGCCGCGACCTGGCACGATAGTGGCGGAAAGCACCCTGCCGATCACTGCGCGGCGGTCGCGCTGATCGGGTTGAAGCAATACCGTGAGGCGGCGACCCGGCTGGAGGCGCTTGCGCAGGCGATGACGTCGGCGCCGCCAGGATTGCGCGCCGACGTACTCGACCAGGCCGGGCAGGCCTGGGGTCTTGCCGGCGATCCTGTGCGTGCCTACGCCGCTGCCGGCGCGGCCGTGGCGCTGCAGCCGAACGACCCGGAACTGCTCATCGACCGGGCACAGGCCGCCGCCTCGGTGGGCTATTTTGACCGGGCCGTCGGCGATCTCGACCACGTGCTGAAAGCGGAGCCAAGCCGCTTCGATGCACTGCTCTATCGCGCCTCGGCCAACCGCGCGCTCGGCCGGCTCGACTCGGCGCTCGGCGATATCGAACGGGCGCTCGCGCAAGCGCCGAATTCCGCGCCCGCGCTGCTCGAGCGTGGTAACATCCGGCGGCTGAAGGGAGATAGCTTGGAAGCTCGCCGGGATTGGGAGCGTGTCGGCCAATTGGCTCCAGGCAGCCAAGTCGATATGGCAGCCAAAGCCAATATCGAACATCTCGATTCGACCGAAAACCTCGGCGTAGGAAAATCCTCTCCCGGCCATTAAACAAAGAGCAAAGGTTCCGACTAGTCAGGCATCCCTGTTCATCTGTTGCTAAACATCTTTCGCTAGCCATTGCGGCCAGTGAAGCCTGACCGCCACCACAGCCAGCGTTTTCGAGCCAGCCGACGCCTATCATGCGTCGGGATTGGACTTCTCGTCGTCATCGTCTTTATGGCCAGCTTGGCCGTTTGGGATCGGCGCGAAGAGGCCCTCTCGCACTCCCAACAGGAGACAACCAATCTCGCGATTGTCCTTGCCGAGCAGACCGCCCGCTCGATGCAGGCTGTCGATCTCGTCCTGCAAGAGACCCGGGCGATGGTGTTGGCCGCGGGTGTTGAGAGTCCGGACCAGTTCGGGCGCCTAATGGGGACCGAAGCGATCCACTCCTCGCTCTCTGAAAGGTTGAAGGTTGTCCCGCAGGCCGATGCCGTCGCCTTGGTCGGCGCAGACGGCAAGCTCGTTAACAGCTCACGTCTTTGGCCAATGCCCGCCGTCGACCTTTCCGACCGGGATTATTACCAGCGCTTGCGACAACATGACGATCCCGGGGTGTTCATTAGCGTTCCGGTTATGAGCCGAATTACCGGCAATTGGTCCTTCTATCTTGCTCGTCGGATAGATCGGCCAGACGGCGAATTTCTCGGCTTGGTTGTCGGCGCGATCGACGTTCGTTATTTTGAGGACTTCTACCAGGCGATCACATCGCGGGAGGGTGGATCGGTAGCCCTGCTCCGCCGTGACGGTGCGCTACTGGCTCGTTACCCTCACGTCGAGGCAATGATGGGCAAAAAACTGGCCTCCCGGTCTCCATTTTATGAGAGTGTCGAGGAAGGCGGCGGGAGTTATCGTTCGCCGGGTTATGTCGACGGGATCGCACGCGTGGTTTCGGTCCAACCGCTACGCGACTTTGGGCTTGCCGCCACGGTCTCGATGTCGGAGGACGCCGTTCTTATGGACTGGCGCCGCCAGTCGATCTTTATCGGCCTCGGCACCGTCTGCACACTGGTCGGTTTTGCACTACTGTTCCGGGCGCTGGTCATGCACTCCCGCTCGCTCGAGCGATCCGAGGCGACACTCCGCGAAAGCGAAGCCCGGTGTCACGATTTCGCTCTCACCTCCTCGGATTGGTTTTGGGAAACCGACGAAAACAATCGTTTCACTTACATATCCGATCACATCCGGGCGTTCATTCAGGATCCACAGGACCCGATTGGCAGAACTCGCATCGACCTCGCAGCCGATGTCATTAGCGAGCCGCAGAAGTGGCAGGAGCATTACGCGGTCTTGGAGCGGCACGAAGCTTTCCGTGACTTTGTTTATACGCGAAAGATCGGGGACCAGCCTGAATGCATAATATCGGTCAGCGGAAAGCCGTTTTTTGACCGGGCGAGCCATTTTCTCGGCTACCGGGGCACGGCACGCGACATTACCGAGAAAGTAATGGCCGAGCGCGCTTTACGGGAAGCGAAAGCGGCGGCTGAGACGGCAAACTCGGCCAAGTCGCAATTCCTGGCCAATATGAGCCACGAGCTGCGCACGCCGCTCAATGCAATCCTGGGCTTCTCAGAAGTCCTCGAGAACGGGATTGCCGGGCCGCTCCAGTCGAGGCAAGCCGAATATATTGGCCTCATCAGGCAAAGTGGAGTGCACCTTCTGCATGTGATCAACGAGATTTTAGATCTAGCGCGCATCGACGCCGGGAAATTGGAGCTCCGGGAGGAAGTCTTCGATCCGCGCAAGCTGGTAGAGGGCTGCATCGCTTTAATTGAGGATCGCGCCGCCGTTGGCTTGCTCACTATTACGACCGAGATCGAGCCACGTATCCCTTACGTGATGGCGGATAGAACCCGTTTAACAGAGATCCTACTCAACCTCCTATCGAATGCGATCAAGTTTACCGAGCTCGGTGGCTCGATCGATGTGATGGTGCGGCACAAGCAAGATGGCGGCATCGAATTCGCAGTGCGGGACACCGGCTGTGGGATGACCGCGACGGAGGTCGAGATTGCTTTGCAGGCCTTCGGCCAGGTCGATGCCGGTCTTGCTCGGCAGCATGAGGGCACGGGTCTCGGGCTGCCACTGGCGCGAAGGTTAGCCGAGTTGCACGGTGGCTCGCTGACGCTCGAAAGCAAGAAGGGACGCGGGACCACGGTCAGCGTGGAACTGCCGGCGACGAGGGTTGTTTCCGGCCGGGCGGGAGACCCAAGCTCAGCCGCCAAGGCGCACCCGGTTCCGGCCTGAGCTACCGGCCCGGTAGCTCAGGCAAACTCAAATGCCCGAGAGCGGAATCATCAGCAGCGCCGGAAGCGCACGCGGCTACCTTTTGCACTGGGCTACCGAGGTGAGTTGGCCGCGGCGTTTGCGCCGGCAAACAACGCGCCATAACCAAGGTCAGAAACAGCGAAAACCATAATGTGCCGATCCACCACTCTTGCCAGATGCCGTACGTGCCGATAGCGGCGATAGACCCAGTCACTAGACTCGCGCCTGCTGCTGCGGCAAACAGACGTGGCCAGCTTGCCGCTGCTAAACCAAACCATAGACGCGCAATGATCAGCGCGAAAAGGACCGCGCCGGGCGCGCCAAGCTCGAGCCAAACTTGAATCGCCGCGTTGTGTGGGTGGAGCGGCATCCAAACTCTTCCTTGATAAATTGGCTCACTACCGCCGGGAATGGCTCGGGACGAATCGAGCCCCCATCCGATCAGCGGCTGCTCCGCGATCCGGTCACCCGCGAACGACCAAATCATGAGCCGATGCCAGGCGGAAAACTTGATCGCCTCCGCAGCTTCCGCCACCGCCGGCAGCCGGGCGACGCGCGCAAAGGTCAACGGTGCGGTGAGTATTGTAAGAACTGAGAGGATCGCGGCCGCCCGCGCGACGTTGCGCGGCGAGAAATAGAGGGCCCCAGCGAAAACGAACCCGGCACAGAGGGCTGCCTTCGCTGCGGTCCCGACGAGATCGCAAATGAGCGTCAAGGTGACAAGGGCAAGCGCAAGGCCAAGACCGGCGCGGCCTCGGCATATGAAAGTGACGCTCGCCGGCAGAACAAGAATTGCGAGGGCATCGGCTGCCTGGTTGAGCTGGGAGGCGAAAAAGCCATGCGCAAGGAAGTGTCGTGTCAGCACCCCTCCGCTCGCAAATTGGACCGATGCGAGCAAGAGGCCGACCCCCCAACCGCCATAGAGGCAAAGCAGCAGTCGGCGTGGGGAGACGAGGACCTCGGCCGCTGCCATCAGAGCCAAACCGGCGGCAAATAGCCCGCCCAAGTGCACCGAAACAAGCAGGCTGTGCGCAGGGTCGACGGACCATGCAGCTGAGAGCGTTCCCCAAATCAGCAGCGCCATAAAGAGGCCTGCGGGGCGAAGCAGCTCGCGGAAACCCGTCCTGACGTTGGGCAGAACCAGCGCCAATGCGAGCGCTCCCGAGATCGAGACCAACGGCGCGATGCCCCGCGGCAGCAGAACCAGGAGCGGCAGGAACAAGAACGCAGTGGCGTCGAGACCGGCTTCGAGCGAGATGGCAATTCGTTGAGTTGCGAACATCGGAAGCGACGAAAACCCGGATCCCCGCGTTCGGGAAGGATCCCCGCTTGCACAGGGTCTCGGCCGTTTGAGGATGGCTGACAAGTTCAACCGAAGACCGTCAATGGAAGCGGGGCGATCTCAGCGGCCGCGCGGCGAAGCTCATGTCATTTCCAGCCCGGTCCAACCTGCTTGCCTGCTAAAATTGGCCGAGGGTTTTCGCCAGAAAGAGAAGGTGGTCGTGGAGGCTCGTCCCTATCGATGGCGTCTGTCGGGCAGTTTTCTGGCTCATCTTCTGAAAGCGACAACCAAGCAGCATCACCATGCTCTCGCTCCAATGATCGGTCGGCTGGTGCCGTCGACCGCTATCGTCTTAGACGCCGGTGCCCACGCCGGGCAATACACCAAATTGTTCGCTCGCGTCGCCAGGAATGGCCGGGTCTATGCCTTTGAGCCGGGGAGCTATGCGCGTTCGATTCTGCGCGTAGTCGTTTGGCTCCACGGACTTTCGAATGTCACCGTGCTGCCGATAGCATTGGGCTCCGAGGCGGGGCTCGAAACGCTGACGATCCCGCTTAAGCACGAATCCAGCTTTGGATTTGGACTTTCGCATCTGGGAGAGCCGCAACGCCGGTGGCCCGCAGTGGAACAGGAGCTTGTCGCGGTGACGACCATCGATAGCGCGGTTCGGGTGCTCGGCCTCGATCGCGTCGACTTTATCAAGGCTGATATCGAGGGCTGGGAGATGAAACTGCTTCTCGGCGCCGACACCACGCTCGAGCGGTTCCGACCACGGCTGTTACTGGAACTCACCAGCGCGGGCCTCGCTCGCACCGGTGGAGAGCTAGACCACGTGTTCGCTTATCTGGCGGAGCGCGGATACCGGGCTTTCCGCTTCGAGCCGTGCACCGGTTTGGTTCCGGTCGCCGGACCGGCAGACGGTGATTTCTGGTTCATACCAGCGGCGGATCCGGTGATCGACTTTATAGTCGGGCAGCAGCGCTAGCCCCGCCTCGAAGGCCGGACTATCTTCGCTCGCACATCGCATCGGCGGGAGGGCGTCATGGCGGAGCCGCGCCTCAAATGTTTTGGCTGGGGTCGTGAGGGCGAGGGGATGACGGCCGAAGAGGAGCGAACCGCCCTCGACCGCTACCGCCGGCTGTTTGGCGCTGAGCTTTCCGAACAGCGGACACCCCCTGCGCTCTCCGAGATCAAGCTGCGCCCGCCGCGGATTGCTGCCCCACCGGCTTTGTCGCCGTTTTGCTCTGGCGACGCTTACGACCGCGTGGCTCATACCTACGGTAAATCTTTTTCGGATTACGCCCGCGGGCTTGTCGGTCAGTACGATAACGCGCCTGACCTCGTCGCGTATCCGCGCACCGAGACCGAGGTGTCCTCGGTCGTCGATTGGGCAGGCAGCGTCCAGGCCGCATTGTTTCCGTTCGGAGCTGGCAGCAGCGTCGTCGGCGGCATCGAACCGCAGCTTAATGGGATATCTTACCGAGCGGCGATCTCACTCGACCTGCGGAACCTCGATCGTGTGCTGGAAATCGACCGGACCTCCCGCGCCGCTCGCATCCAGGCCGGTGTCTTCGGTCCCGCTCTCGAGGCGCAGCTCAGGCCGCATTCCTTGACGCTGCGGCATTTTCCGCAGAGCTTCGAATATTCGACCCTGGGCGGCTGGATCGCGACCCGCTCAGGCGGCCATTTCGCGACGCTCTATACACATATCGACGATTTAGTCGAAAGCCTGCGAGTCGTGACCCCGCGCGGGCTCCTCGAAACACGGCGCCTTCCCGGCTCCGGCGCGGGGCCCAGCCCGGATCGTCTCTTCATTGGTTCGGAAGGCATTCTCGGCGTGATCACGGAGGCATGGATGCGGCTCCAGGACCGGCCGCGCTTTCGTGCCGGCGGCGCCATCCGCTTCGGCGACTTTTTCCAGGCTGCTCGCGCCGTCAGAGCACTTGCCCAGGCCTCTCTGTACCCGGCAAATTGTCGCATCCTCGACCCGCAGGAGGCCCAAAACACTGGGGCAGGCGACGGGACAGCGGCAATCCTCGTGCTCGCCTTCGAATCCGGCGACCATCCGGTCGATGCCTGGATCCGCCGGGCTCTGGAATGTTGTGCCGATCATGGTGGCACGCCCGATCGCCCCGGCAATCAGGATGCGCATCGTGAGGGTGCCGCCGGATTGTGGCGGCAAGCCTTCATCCGCATGCCCTATGCCCGCGAGCAACTGATCAAGCGGGGAATCATCGCGGACACTTTCGAGACCGCGATTACATGGGAGCGCTTCGAAGCCTTTCACGATCGAGTCAAAGCCGCTACCCAATCAGCAATTCGCGAGGCCACCGGGCAAGATGGGCAGGTAACCTGCCGGTTCACGCATGCTTATCCCGATGGCCCGGCACCCTACTTCACGTTTCACGCGCTGGGGCGGCACGGCGAGCTCGTGGCGCAGTGGCGGCACATCAAGAACGCCGCCAGCGAGGCTCTGATCGGAGCGGGCGGGACAATCACCCATCATCACGCGGTCGGCCGCGACCATCGACCGTGGTACGACAAGCAGCGGCCCGACCTCTTCGCCGCCGCCCTGCGCGCAGCGAAACGGGCGGTCGACCCCCAGGGATTGCTGAACCCCGGTGTTCTGATAGACCCCGAACACTAATAGGCGAAAGGCGGGGTTCGCTCAGCCGCGGGCGTGCGCAACGCCTGGAATCGCCGATGCGTTCCCGACACCTTTCTTTTCGTCACCGCCGAGTCGCTATTCTTTGCCTCTGTTGCTAAAAAGCCGCGCCGGTATGGAGCAAACCGGCCTGTTTGACGCCAAACTGTTGCGCGGATGCCGCAGTAGCCGCCGTTCTGACAGGAATTTGCGACAAGCGGCCTCGTTGAAGCAAAAACAGTTTGCCATCGGTAAGGTGGAAGGTAAAGATCAGACAACGGTGGCGCAGTGCCCATCGTCTTACGCGTGTTTTTGCGGCCGGAGGTAAGGGATGAAAACTCGCTATCTGCTAGGCGCTGGCGCAGCGCTTGCCTTAGCGCTCAGTAGCGCCGGGGCGAATGCGCAGTTCGCTTGGATGGGGGGGCCCTATCCGGTGCTCTTTTACGTTGGACCCGAGGGCGGATGGACCAGCCTGGCGAACCAAAAGGACACTGTGGCGACGCCCACGTTTCAGGTAAACCACGGCGCCCCTGTCGGCAATCTCTTCAATTTGAGTTCGCGATATGACAGCGGCTACAATGTCGGCGGCCGTTTGGGCATTCAATGGGGCCCATGGCGTCTAGAAGAAGAATACAGCTACCGGCACAATTCGCTGTCCAGTCTGGGAGGGTTCTTCGGCCCCAATACGAACACCGCATTTACGGGTAGCCGAATCACCAACTCCCTTATGACGAATGTTATCTACGACTTCACCCTAGGCTGGCCGGTCACCCCGCATATCGGCGTCGGCGTCGGCGCCGTGGAGAACAGAGACAGCGCCACGCTTAATACGCTCAACACCGGGCCAAACCCGATATTGTTCACGTCGCCAAATTTTGCCGGCTCCTTCACAGTTCCGCCAAATTCGCAGATTGGAGGCACGTTCTTAAAGAGCAGCAACGCGTGGACTTTCGGCTACCAGGCGATCGTGGGCGTTCGCTACGATATAAACCCATTGCTCGCCTTTGACGTCGATTACCGCTATCTGGCCACCACCGACCCAACTATTACCAACAAAGGGGTGTTCCCACTTCCGCCTTTCGGCTTCCCCGGCACGCGGTACACGACAGGCTATAC
>JBARIB010000690.1:0-3268 GCA_049799535.1 Allostellaceae bacterium
CAACAGGGCGGTGGCCTTGGATCGCCTGATGCGCAAGCTCGGCGGGACGTACTGAGTCTAATCGACGTCCCTGACATCCAGAGCGGCGAGGCGGGCGAGGGCCTCGCCGCTTGCCCCGTAGGGCCGCCAATCATCCCGCGCTTCGATACCGAGCCGATGATAGAAGCCGCGCGCCGGATTCCATTGCAAAACATTGAAACGCAGCGCCGGCCAATCGCGCTCGACGGCAATCGATGCGAGCCGCGCCATCAGGCGGCGTCCGACCCCGCGGCGGCGCGCCCATTCCCTGACATAGAGGTCCTCGAGGTAGAGGCCGGGCCGTCCGCGCCAAGTCGAAAAATCCGGGAAAAAGAGCGCAAACCCCGCGAGTTCGCCGGCGACGGAAGCGATCAGCGCCTCGAAGCGCCGCTCGCGCCCAAAGCCGTAGTGGCGCAGATCCTCCTCGGTTGCAACCACCGCATCGGGCATTCGCTCATAGGCGGCCAGTTCCCGGATCAGCTGCAGCAACACCCCGACATCGGCATCGGTGGCAAAGCGGATTGAGGTCTTATCCATTGGGACAATGTAGGGGCTCGCAGCCCGCCTCGGAAATAGCCTAGATCCACTCGGCGTACTCCCTCCCGGCAAGCGCGAACGGGCTTGGCGGTCGAACCGCCATCCCCTACCCTCAAGTTTCTTTCACGGAGAGGCAGCGTTATGCCAAACGCACGGCGGCTGGGCGCCAAATGCCAAGCTCCAATCCAGTCGGTTGATAGATCGGGATGTCGCCGACGGTCCAGGGGACCGGCCTGCTATTAGCCCTGAAGCCGGGACGTTCCTTGCTGAGCATTTATTGTCGACCTGCCCGCCCCCACATCGCGAGCACACCAGCCGATCGCCGCCAGTCGAGCACGGCCGTCCCGGCGCCTTAGCGCTCGGCCATTGCGGCCGGGTCAGGCTCGACCTGATGCTGGCAGGCCGAGCGGATCTAAGACTGCGAGCCACCGACTGGCCCTGTCATTCCCCATGCTGTATCTGGAAAAGTTTCTGTCGATCCTGATGGATCCCTTGTCAGTAGTGTGGGCAGTCGACAATGGGCTCGCCCCGCGGTCAGTCGCCGAGCACGCCGCTACGGTCGGATGCGCCCTCTGGCGTCGGCAGCGCCGCGAGCGCCTCAATTTCTGGCGATCAATGACCCGGCCGATCAAGGGAAAATTCGATTCCGGGGCGCTGAGCGTGATGGCCCCTATCGGTTTGTGGCAGGGTTGCATGCTACGACCAACCCCTGCTCTTCCCCCCATCCCCTGACCTATCGGAACCCCAAGTCGGACAGGAAGCCGGCGAGGCTATGCTCGACTTCGAGCGCTTGTCTCAGCTCGCGGGTACCGAGCCGCGCCGCTAGCCGTACTGCCGATAGGCCCTTCTCATACTCGGGCCAATGCCGCCTGAGCTCTTGTTCAGCCAACGCGCAGGTTGGGGGTTGAAGATCGCGGCAGCCGGCGAGGTGCCGCAGCAGCAACGCTTCGTGACAGGGCCGTTGCCATATTAGTCTGAAACCTGCGTTTGCGGCGACGTGTTCGACACGAGCATGACGATCAGGCGCTTGGCTCACTCGGTCGAAGTCGAGCAACACTGCGCGGATAGAATACGGGCTGCGCTTGCGCTCATTCTCCCTGATGCGGCGGCCTGCCAATTCGACAAGGGCTAAAGGATCACCGCCCGTGAGGGGCACGGCATCAAGATGAACATGGCAACCGCCTTCTTGCAGGAGCTGTCCCAGAAAGGCGGCGTATCCACGCTCACTGTCGCCCTCGCAGCCCAGGAAGATTCGGCGGCGCGGCGGTATTAAGGGGCGGCCCCGCCGCGTCGCTCTGGCCACGTCGCCCGCTCAACCTAGGTGCGGGACCGCGCCGTACACACCACCCATGTATTTACGATAGTAATTATCGTCCCGGCGCACCGCCTGTACGTCCCGAAGACTATAAATCGTACTGCGCCCAAATTTGTCTTTCTCGCAGAACAGCACTTCCTCTTTGATCAAGTCCTCAAGCAGCGAGGCATTATGGCATGTCATCCAAAGCTGGGCATTGTGAGGGTTCCGTTTAGAGTCGTGGAACCAGCGGATGATTTCCAACAGCACTAGCGGATGAATCGTGAGATCCAATTCGTCAATGATCGCGACGCTGCCAAGTTCGAGGGCCTGATTAATGAGAGGGAAGATTCTGATGAACTGCCGGGTGCCGTTACTTTCGAGTAGCGCCGGCACCGGGCCGCTCAAACCGTCGTGTTCAAACCACGCAGCCGGCCCGTTGGAGCCGTTTTGCAGTTGCATTGCTCGCACGCCGAGGTCCATGCGCTCGAGGTCTCGGTTCAGTCGTTCGAGCAGCGCTGGTTGTGCGGCATAGCTCTTAGCAATAGCTTCGTCATTTACCTCCGCTTTTTGGAGCAGGATGTTGTAAGCCACCCCCGCCGCAGCGCGCCACAGTACGGTGGCCGCTGGATGACCGAGCGGTGCCAGTGTGCAAATCACACTGACATTAAAGCGCAGGATTTTTTCGAGTGGCTTGTTAAAACCGGCCAGAGCGAAAGCTCTACCGGCGCGGACCTCTCCTTTTTCGTTACGGTCAAACAGGCGTATGGGCCGGCCGCCGTGTGCAGGCCAGTAAATCAACCTCTCATGGAGGACCCGGTGAGGTTCACCGACTGAGCTGCCCAACACAACTTGATAGCCATATCGACATTGCGCGACATCGGGATCGTCTGCGCGCTTTAGATCAACCGGCCCCGCGAAATACACGGCGAGACGGGTCGGCAAAGACTGCATCTCCTCGTCGTTAAATCGCTGATAGAGTATCCAGGAGCCAAGACCATCAGGTGTTAACTGGAAACTATCTTTGACGAACCAAGTGAGAAAAGAGAGAGCCTTCAACACATTCGATTTGCCGGAGGCGTTGGCTCCGAATAAAGCGACGACCTTGGGGGCGCGGTCGGATGCGCCGCGCCAGATCGGTGCCAGCCGGCCGGGTTCGTCGGGAGCGTTGCTCGCCGCTCGCAAATCGATCACTTGCGGATCGCGAATGGAGTAGAAATTAGCGATCTCGACCCGGTGCAGCACGCGTTTTCCTGTCGCCTAACCAAAACTTTGACAAAATATTGTCGACAAGATGGCTCCGCGCAACTTTTCTTCGGCCTCAAACTGTTCCGGAAATAAATTTGCGCCGCAAGAGCTATGTTGCGCTGGTCTGCGGTTGCGCTGGTCTGCGGTTGCGCTGGTCTGCGGTTGCGCTGG
>JBARIB010000691.1:0-17697 GCA_049799535.1 Allostellaceae bacterium
CATCGTCGAGGGGCTGTTGCGTGCTCATGACCTGCCGGGCGACGCGTTCGACGCGAGCCGATCGCTGCAGCTGCCCGGCTTCTCGGTGGCGGTCGGCGAGATGGCGGCCGCCGTTCGCCGCGCCGGCGGAGCCGAAGCCCATGCGCTTATCCGCTGGCAGCCCGACCCGCAGATCCAGCGGATCATTTCGAGCTGGCCGCCGGCGCTTGCCGCGCCACGTGCCGCAGCGCTCGGCTTCACCGTCGACAAGGACATCGACGAGGTCGTGCAGGCCTTTGTCGAGGACGACCTCGATGCGCAGAGGCGGCTCGCAGGCGCGTGATTTCGGTTGTCATCCCGACCCTGAACGAGGCGCGGAGTTTGCCGCCTCTACTGGCCACGCTCAGCAACGAGCCGGCGGAACACGAGATCATCATCGTCGATGGCGGCAGCAGCGACGCCACGGTGGATGTCGCGCTCGCCAGTGGCGCCATCGTGCTCCGCGTTGCGTTGCCAGGCCGCGGGGCGGCGCTTCGTGCGGGCGCGCAACGAGCACGCGGCGACGTCCTGTTCTTTCTCCACGCCGACAGCACTTTTCCCGCCGGGGGCTTGCGGCGGATCGAAGAGATACTCTCGGACGATCCCGATCTGATAGGCGGCAATTTCCGGGTGGTATTCGATGCCGAGACTTGGTTCAGCCGGTGGCTCACCCACTGCTATTCGCGGGTCAGACGACTAGGCTTCTATTACGGGGATTCCGGAATTTTTGTTCGGCGCAACGTCTATGAGCCACTCGGTGGCTTCCGCCCGATCGCATTGATGGAGGACCTCGACTTCGTGCGCCGCCTGGAGCGGGCCGGCAAGACCTGCTGCATCGAAGAACCGGTGCTGATCATATGCTCGCGCCGCTTTGACGGGCGTTGGCCGGCCGCAATCATTTTCGACTGGGTCAAGCTCCACGTGCTGTTCTGGCTCGGCGGATCCCCCGACCGTCTCGCTGAAATCTACCGAACGCGTGCGCCCTACGCTTGACCCTTTTCCGCCTGCCAGCGGCCGAGCGCCTCATGCGGCTTGGAGATGGCGGGGTCCATCATCTCGCCATGCTTTCCGGTGTCCGCCGTCAACTCGATCACGTAACCATTGGGGTCGCGAAAATAGATCGAGCGAACGAAGCCATGGTCGACGGGTCCGCGAACCTCGCGGCCTTCCGCCTTCGCCTGTTGCAACTTACTCTCGAAGACATCGGCCTCGACGCTGAGCGCGATGTGCAGATCAAGCGAATTCTGGTTCTTGAACTCGAACGGCGAGCCGGGCACCTCGAAAAAAGCGAGGCAGGAGCCGTCATCCATCTTGAAGAAAGAGTGGAGCGCGCGACCTTCATCGATCTCGAAAGCGCTCACCAGGGGAAGGCCGAGAAAATCCTCGTAGAACGCGCGCGTCTCTTCCGAATCCCGGCAGCGATACGCATTGTGGTGAAGCCCCTTGATCATGTGACCCTCCGGTTGAGTTAATCACGCCTAAGATATCACCCCTTCGCGTTTGTTTAACCGCTCGCTGCGAGCACGCTGTACAGCCACGCTCGGCCCGTGGCAATTTGGCGCGATGGCAGGACGGCTCGCAGGCAAACGCGCGCTCGTAACCGCAGCAGGGCAGGGAATCGGCCGCGCGACGGCATTGGCCTTTGCCGCCGAGGGAGCAAGCGTGCTGGCGACCGACATCGCCGAGGACAAGCTCGCCCCGCTCGCCGAGTCACTGATCGCGACCCGGCATCTCGACGCAACGGATGAAGAGGCGATCGCCATTCTCGCCGACGACCTCGGTGCGATCGACGTGCTGTTCAACTGCGCCGGCTTCGTCCATCACGGCACGATCCTCGATGTGACTCCGGTCGAATGGGATGCGTCCTTCGTCTTGAACGTGCGCTCTATTTACCTGACGATCCGAGCGTTTTTGCCCAAGATGGTCGAGCGCGGCAGCGGCGCCTCGATCATCAACATGTCGTCGACGGGTGTCGTCGATCAAAGGCGTGCCGAACCGCTGCGTCTACGCCACAACGAAAGCGGCGGTGATCGGGCTGACCAAATCGGTGGCTGCCGATTTCATCGTGTCCGGCATACGCTGCAATGCAATCTGCCCCGGCACAATCGAAACGCCGTCGCTCGGAGATCGCATCGCGGCGCAAGGGGCGCAGATGGTCGGCGGCAGCGAGGCTGCCCGCCGCGCATTTGTCGAACGCCAGCCGCTGGGTCGGCTCGGCAAGCCGGAAGAAGTAGCCGCGCTCGCGGTTTATCTCGCTTCGGATGAATCGGCGTTCACGACCGGTACGATCCATGTGATCGACGGTGGCTTCACGCTTTGATTGGGACAGGAGGTAGTCGATGAAGCTTCTTCGCTACGGACCGCCGGGTCAGGAAAAACCGGGTTTACTCGACCGCAGCGGCAAGATCCGCGACCTCTCCGGCGCGGTGCGCGACATCGACGGCGAGACGCTCGCTCCGGCTTCGCTCGGCCGGCTGCGGCAGCTGGATCCGATGAACCTGCCGCTGGTACCCGGCAACCCGCGGCTCGGCCCCTGTGTCGCGCGGGTGTCAAAGATCGTCGCGATCGGCCTTAACTATCGGGCGCATGCGGCGGAGACCGGCGCGGCGATCCCGAAGGAGCCGATCTTCTTCATGAAGGCAACCTCCGCGATTTGCGGGCCGAACGACGACGTGATCATTCCGAAGGATTCGGAAAAGACCGATTGGGAGGTCGAGCTCGGCATCGTCATCGGCACCACCGCCCGTTACATCGCCGTTCATGATGCGCCCAAGCACATAGCCGGCTACTGCGTCGTCAACGACGTGTCGGAACGCGAATTTCAGATCGAGCGCGGCGGGCAATGGACCAAGGGCAAGAGTGCCGACACTTTCGCGCCAATCGGCCCCTGGTTGGTCACCGCCGACGAGGTGCCCGACCCGGGCAATCTCGCGCTGTGGACCGAAGTCAACGGCAAGCGGGTGCAGAACAGCAACACCTCGGACCTGATCTTCGGGGTCGACCACATCGTCAGCTATGTCAGCCACTTTATGACCTTGCTGCCAGGCGACATCATTCCGACCGGCACCCCCTCGGGTGTGGGGCTCGGCATGAAGCCGCCGCAATTTTTGAAGCCGGGCGATCGGATGCGGCTCTCGGTCGAGGGCTTGGGGGAACAGAATCAGAGACTCGTGCCCGTTACCGAATAATCCATCGCCCGCCGGGAACGGGCCCGCGCGCCGAAACGAATGCGCACTAGCGGCATGTGAGTGCTAGCGCAATGCGACGTATTTACGCTATGATTTAGCGTTCCCCGCGCTCGCCGCATTCTATTTGACGTTTAGAGGACCTATGTACGATCGCCGCCCCGGCTTCTTTCGCGAAGACCTGCCCCCCGGTCGTCGCGTCGAGGCCAGAGTCAAATGGTTCAATACCACCAAAGGATTTGGGTTCGTCACCCTTTCCGATGGATCCCAAGATGCGTTTCTGCCGATGGCGATCCTGCGTCGCGCCGGCTACGAGGACGTTCGCGAAGGCGCTTCGATCACTTGCGAGATCAGCGCCGGGGCGAAAGGACCGTTGGTCACCACCGTCCTTAACATCGACGACAGCACGGCGGTGGCACCGCAGAGTGGGGCCGGCGGCATGGATCGACGCGGACCGCGCCCGGCCCAAACCCTGGAAGGCGCAGTGAAGTGGTTTGAACCCGAGAAGGGGTACGGGTTCATTTCGCCCGACGGCGGTGGCAAGGATGTGTTCGTCCACATCACCGCGCTCCGCCGCAGCGGTGTCACCGCTCTCGGGCCCGGTCAGCGCGTCCGGGTGGAGGTGGTCGACGGCAAGAAAGGGCTTGAGGCCGATCACATTACCCTCATCTAGGGAGGCCGGCCAAAACGAGGTGAGAGGAAGGGTGGGTGAAATCCCCCCATAGCCGAGATTTTGTGCAACTGTTATCCAGGTGACGCGTTCTTCCGCGGTTAGCCTAGAGCCGCATAGTAGGAGGGGCGAAAACTTTTAGATGACCATGCCCGGCTGAAATGCTAGCGGTAGGTTAATAGCCTGGCCGGGCAAGCATGCTAATGGGCTCGGCAGACCGTGCGTCGGGTCCCCATCTGATAACAAGAGCCACGCCGATGGACTTGAACGATACGATCCGGACCTATCGCCTTTTTTCCGGCTCCTATGACATCGTCTTCGGCCCGGTTTTTCATCCTGGTCGGAAGGAGGCGGTTCGGATTGCCAATGACCGGCCGGGCCAGCGCATTCTTGAAGTGGGTGTGGGGACAGGTCTGTCGCTCCCGCACTTCCGATCCGATTCCCGAGTAACCGGCATCGATGTCTCGGAGGAGATGTTGGCGAAGGCGCGTCGGCGCGCCGAGCGCATGCGCCTGACCCATGTCGAAGGTCTGCATCTCATGGATGCTGAGAACCTCGAATTTCCGGACAATTCCTTCGATGCAGTGCTGGCGCTTTACGTCGCCTCAGTGGTGCCAAATCCAACGCGGTTCGCGGCCGAGATGCGCCGTGTTTGCATTCCCGGTGGGACGATCGTTGTGGTTAACCACTTCACCAGCGAGAACCCGCTGGTGCGCTTTATGGAAAGGCGGTTGGCGCGGATTGCCCGCCATATCGGCTTCCATGCCGACTTTCCCTTCAATACGTTCCGCCGCGACAGCCGCCTCTCGATACGCGAGGTAAGACCCAGTAATTTGTTTGGTTACTGGAAATTGTTGCGTTGCGTCAACGAGAAGCCCGCCTCCAATCCCGGTTAGGATTATCTCTTCCACCCGGGAACAGCCGGCAGATCCGCGCAGGCGGCAGTAGGCCGCACCGGGGGCCGCCCAGCACCACGGTTCGGCAGGTCAGTGACGCTCGAGCAGCTCGCTATCGGACCCACCGCTGGAGAAAGTCTTGCACCGCCTCGAAGGCGCCGAACTGCGCGAGGTTTTCGTGCCCGGCGTCTTGGGCAAACCAAAATTCCTTTGGCTCCAGCGCCGCGTCGAACAACTCGCGGCCGAAGCGGACCGGAATGACCCTGTCGCGCTCGCCATGGAGCATCAGGATCGGAGCGTTGACATTTCCGATCTTCGACAGCGAGTCGAAGCGATCGCGCACCAGCGCGGAAGCCGGCACAAATGGATAATGGTATTGCGCGACTTCGGCGACGCTGGTGAACGGCGCTTCGAGGATCAGGCCCGCGACCCTGCGCTGCGCCGACAGCGTCACGGCGACACCAGACCCGAGCGACTCACCGTATAGCACGATCTGGTCCGGCGTGATCCCCTGCTCGCCCAGGAACTCCAGCGCGGCAGCGCCATCCGCGCACAGGCCAGTTTCGGTCGGGGTGCCTGAATTACTGCCGTAGCCGCGGTACTCTAGCATCAATACGCCGTACCCCTCCCGAGCAAAGCCGCGCAGACGCCCGCTGCGATGCCCGATATTGCCGCCGTTGCCGTGAAAATACGCAATAACCGGCCGGCCATTCCGCGATGGCAGATACCAGGAGAGGAGAGAAAGTCCGTCGATCGTCCTCACCGTGACTTCGCGGACGCCCAACGCGGCGAGGTCGCCAAGTTCCGGTCGACCGCCAACCGGGAAGTAGAGCAGTTGGCGCTGAAAAATGTAGAGACCGCCGACCAGAACCGCATAGGCCGCAAGCACAGATCCGATTGTCACGTAAACAGGCATTCGCCGCCCGAATGGGATCAAAGCCGCGACAGGTTAACCTATTGCTGCGCTGGCAGACCTTGCGCTTGTGCGAGGTGCACGAGGATCGCCAGCATCCGCGTCATGCGTTCCTCTTGACCCGCAAATCGGGTTTCGAGTGCGCTGAATCGCGCCTCCAGCGCCCCGAATCGCGTTTCCAGCGCCGACAAATGCGTCTCCATCATCCCGAAGCGCAACTTCAAGTCATGCACTTCGTCGCTCAGCACGCAACTCGCCCCGCAAGAAACTCAAGTGTGATCGTGTCCGCCATCGCCTGATCTCAGTCCACGGGGTGGGGATCGTCCGATGCCGGGGCCGCAGCGTGTACCGGTGGCCGCTCGCTCCGGCGCAGCCTTACACTCGCCGATTTGAGTTGGCCGCAAGCAGCGAGGATGTCCCGACCGCGAGGCGTGCGGATCGGCGCCGAGTAGCCGGCTGCAAACACGATGTCGGAAAACGTCTCCATCGTGGCGTTCGAGGAGCATTCGAACGGCGCGCCGGGCCAGGGGTTGAATGGGATCAGATTGACCTTAGCGGGAATGCCGGCCAATAACCGGACCAATTCACGGGCATCGCTCGGACTGTCATTGACCCCCCTGAGCATGACGTACTCGAAGGTGATGCGGCGGGCGTTGCTTGCCCCAGGGTAGGTGCGGCAAGCATCGAGCAGCTCGGCGATCGGGTGCTTCCGGTTGAGCGGCACCAGGCGATCGCGGACGTCATCGCGCACTGCATGCAGCGAGACAGCAAGGTTGACTGCGAGTTCCTCGCCGCAGCGGCGGATCATCGGAACGACCCCGGAGGTCGACAATGTGATCTTGCGCCGCGAGATTGACAGGCCCTCGGGATCCATAATCGTCTTCAAGGCCGCCGCGACACTCTCGTAATTGTAGAGCGGCTCGCCCATTCCCATCAGCACGATATTTGTCACTTGCCGCTCATCCTGCGGCGACGGCCATTCGCCAAGAGCGTCGCGGGCGATCATGACTTGCGCGACGATCTCCTCGGCAGTCAGATTGCGAACCAGGCGCTGCGTACCCGTATGGCAGAAGGAGCAGGTCAGGGTACAGCCGACCTGCGACGAGATGCACAGGGTTCCGCGATCCGCCTCTGGGATGTGAACGGTTTCGACCTCTTCGCCATCGGCGAAGCGCAGCAACCATTTGCGCGTCCCGTCGACCGAGGCGAGTGAGCGGGATATCGCCGGTCGGCGCAGTTCGTAATGCGCGGCGAGCCGCTCGCGCAGCGGCTTTGACAATGACGTCATCGCCGCGAAATCGGTGACGCCGCGATGATAGATCCAATGCCAGAGCTGCCGTGCCCGGAAAGGCTCAGCGCCAAATGCGGCCACCTCAGCGGCGAGCGCCTCGCGGCCCAGTCCGACAAGGTTACGGCACAGCGGTTCGGGTATTCTTTCGATCGCCATGGCTCGCCTCTATATGGGGAGGCGTGCGGCTCAGCGCTTGACCTCGCAGGCCTTGTCGATCAGCCCCAGCGCCTGCGCGAAGCCAGCCAGAGAATAGGTGTCGGTCGTCGATGGCCCTCTCTGAGGCGTGCCCTTGACGATCGCCTGCTTTCCCTTCGCCATCGTTTCGACGATCTCCTTGTCGAGTTCGGAAGTTCGTGCCCAGGCGCTGTCGCCTTTGGTGAACAATTCGAACGTCTTGCCGTCTATGTCGAGCGAGACGTCGCTGCCGTCCTTGAGCGGATACTCCTCGACAAAGCTGACGACGTTGACCGCCTTCTCACCCGGCCGGTGGGTCACCATAGCCAGGGGACGCTTGCGCTTGGAGCCGACGGGCTCGCTCTTCTTGGCTGTGCCCGTCAGGTAGCACACCTTGCCGGATTTCTCGGTATAGGAATAGGCGGTCCACGAGTCGGCCGCGCCCAGCCGCTCGGATTGGCTGGTCCCGAAAGCGTGCCCGGCGCCGCTTTTCTTTTCGTCTGCGGCGAGACCGGCATGCGAGATCGAAACCAGCAGACCTACAAGCAGGACAAAGCAGATTGACGGGCATCTGCTCATTGCAGGTACCATGACCGGGCAAAGACGGAAGCATTACGCGGCAAGTAGGGGTAGGCCAAACTGAGCCTAAGCCGGTCTCTGTCGCGGGATATTTTGCTCGCACCGCCAGCGCGACAGCATCCATTTCGGGTGCTCAGCCAGCCACTCCGAGGCATAGTGCTCGCCCCGCACCAGGCAGGCCTCAAGCGAAAGGTCCTCGACCGGGCGCATCTCGGTGCAGGAAACCGGCGCTGACTGCAAACAAAAGACGAGCACGAGAGCTGCCATCGTGATTCCTTTCAATCCGGAAACCCGCCGCAAAAACGGCACTGCCTTGCCATCGATCCCTATAGCCCGGCGCGAACGAGCAGACATATAACCCCGCTCGAGGCAGTCAGCGATGAGCCCCCGCCGGGTTATCATACCAACAATGACGAAAATGGCCCTTTTCAGTCTTTTCATGCTCACCCTGAGCGCTGGAACCGGCTGGGCCAACGGCAACGACTACCCTACCTCGGAGCGCGCGGACTACGTGATCGGGTGCATGGCGGCCAACGGCAACACGCGGGAAGCGCTGCTGAAATGCTCCTGTGCGATCGACACGATCGCTTCGCTGATGCCCTATTCCCGCTATGAGCAGGCGGAAACAGCACTCAGCCTTCAGGCCGGCGGGGGCGTTGGCGGACGTGTCGGCCTGTTCCGCGATCCGCCGCAGATCAAGGCCGTCATCGAAGAGCTGAGGCGGGCGCAGGCCGAGGCTAACCTACAGTGCCGATGAGCCCAGGGACGCTCGCGCTCACATTTGCGCCGCGGCCGGGACCGGCCAGCTTTGACTGAAGTGCCTCTGACTACTGTCGAGGATCTCCACTTTGATTACTCCGGGGGCACCCGGATCAGCAGCCCGGATAGCGAAGTTGAAACTGGGATCCTCGCTGATCGAAATATCCGATTCGAGCTTGAAGACCGAACCGCCGTTATAAGTGACATCGAGGGTCTGCATAAAATCGGCCGGGATGTAATTCCGCGTGACCTGGTCCATCTGCAGACCGGAATTATTGGGATGGCTGATCAAGAGCTTGACCCGCAACAGCTGACTGGCCTTGGAGCGGTCGGCCAAGGTCAGTTTCATCTTGCCGAGCCGCTCGAGGGCGAGCGACTGGTCTTTGCCGGCCGGTGCCGAGCAGCCCCCAGCTGCCTTAATAAATTGCGCTGTCGAGTATAGCCGACCGTCTTTCGTTTCGACGACCGCGTGCAAATAAGTGTAATCGTCAATTCGAACGCGGGTCGCGATCTCTCGCGCATCGGCAAGAGGCCCGAGCACGAAATGCGCGGCCAACGGCGACGGATTGTTGTCGATCACGAGATAGATGCCATGGACCTCTGGGGCGAGGGCGTCGGCGACGTGGATCGCCACCGGCACGATCGCAGCATCCTCGGCCCGGCCGGGCGCATCGATTTTCACCAGGTTGCCGGCATCTTCAACGACCCGATCGCCAAAAATCGCGTGCCGCAGATCCGACCAGCGCGCGCCGCGCTCTGCCTCGCTGGGTTCGGCTCCAGCCGGCCCAGCGATCGCGGTGAACAGCAGGAGGAGTGAAAAGGCACGTCCGAACATCGGTAGCATCACTCCCATTCCAGTTCCTTATAGCTCGCCGTCACGTTGCGCGCGTGATAATCGTCGAAAAGCAGCCAGTGGCTGCGTTCCGATTGAGCGACCTGCCGCGGCGCGTCGGCGATGCCGATCCCTGCTTTGATTGCCGCCCGGGTATCCCGCGCGACAGCCGCGAGATAGCGGCGCTCGGGTTCGGCGGCTTCTGGCCATGGCACTGACACCGGCCCATGTCCCGGAACGGCTCGGTCCGCCGGGGTGGCCGTCAATGCCCGTAGTTCTTCGAGCCAGCCAATCAGGCTGCCGTCGATGACCGGTATGCGGTCAACAAAGAGGAGATCGGCGAGCCAGAAGGTGTGCGTGTTTTCGTCGAACACCGATAAATCGTTGTCGGTGTGCGCAGGATGATGCGCACGCAATGTCAGTTTTCGGCCGCCCAAATCGAGATCGAGCTGATCGGAAACCAGAACCGTCGGCGGCACGATCTCGCTGCCTACCGCCCCGTCGCCCAGTGCCTCCCGAAGCCTGCGAAGGTAATAGCCACCTCGCTGAGCGAGCGCGCCGGGCAGCTTGGCGTGGCCGATGAAAGCCGGATGATCCTCGCGAAAAGCAGCGGCGCCGAAGATGTGGTCGGGATGAACATGTGTAAGGATCACATACCGGATCGGCCGGTCGGTGCGAGCACGGATTGCCGTCCGCAACGCACTTCCTTCGGCAAAGCTGCCGCCGGGATCGACGACGGCAACCCCATCGGCGCCAATGATGAAGCCGATATTGGCGATCCCGTCCTCATTCGCCGCAGAGGCCTCCTCATGTACCCCGTTGTGAACGAATAAGCCGGGCGCGATTTCGGTTACAGTCAGCGGCGCCATTTCGGCGTGGCTACGCGCCGCCGCTAGCGCTATGGCTACCCCGATTAACGCCAAAAGCGCCGACCGCACCTGGTGAAAATACAGAAGAGGAGCACCAGGCCGTCGCCTTCGGACTGCCGCGGAAATCCCGGCTCTCGGCGGTCTCTCCGCGGTGTACCGGTCCGGCCTCATCGTTCTGCGCAGGGGCATGCCGCACGGATATCATGTCATTGCGGCTATTTGGGCGCCGGATTTCTCGGCCTCAGGGCCAAGGACTAGAATCCCCGCGACCAGCCTTCCGGGGTAGTTGGCGTAGATTTCGTCTGAGCGAAATCTACGCTATGGTGCCCCGCGGCGGATTAGCAGGAGGTGTTGTCGCCACTGCTCCAATCTCCGCCGCCAAAATCCTGATCCGAGCTGAAGTCCTGGCCGCCCGGGTCGGAGCCACCCGCATCGCTGCTCCAGTCGCCGCCACCGCCGGCGCCACCGGGGTCACCGCTCCAGTCACCGCCAGCCGTACCGCCGGGATCACTACTCCAGTCGCCACCGGCCGCATCGCTACCGTAGTAGTTGTTGACGACACTTTCGCCGAGGCCCGGCGTCATGCCTGCTCCCGCCAGGCCGCCGGCATAATGCTGACCAAACAGCGACTCGATGCCCTGGAACAACAATGCGCCGCCCGCGACTCCGGCCGCTGTCGCCGCCGCCGATCGCAGGAACCCACCGCCTCCCATACCGCCGCCCATGAATCCGCCCGCCGGCTGCTGGGCGTAACCTGGCTGTGCCCCGTAAGCGGGCTGCGGCGCATAACCGGGCTGGCCATAGGGCGGCGCCGGCGGCGCCGAGGCCACCTGCGGGGACCGCGTCCATGGTCCGGAAGGCGGAGGAGCGCCGGCGGGAGCTGGCGGCCGGCTTCCAAACAAGCCGCCGAGGAAGCTTCCGACCGTGGGCTTCGCCGCCTGCTGCGCATCGGCGAGCTGCTTCTCTAGATCGGTGATGCGCTGCTGCGCCTGGTGCAGGCTCAGATCCTGAATTAGCACGGTCTGCGTCAGGTAGTAGGGCAGATCCGGCCGGCCGGCCATCGCCTCACGGATCAGCGCCTCGGCCTCGGGATCTTTATCCTGCCGGGGAGCATTTTTGAGGCGATCGAGCAACGTCGTAAGCAGATCTTTTTCCTGGGGGGTCATGGATGCCTTCCAATGCTGGAAAAGCGGGGTCTTCTCGGAAAGAACGTCAGCATCGCCGAATGCTCGGCGCGCGTTAGATGTGGGAAGCAACGGCGGGCGGTCAATGAGAGGCCGCTAGAGCCCGCGCCCGCCCATCTCCAAGAATTTCTCGCGGCGTTGCAGCCGCAATGTGTTCCCGTCGATCGCAAGCAGCGGGCGCAAGGTTTCTTCGAGCGTCTCGCCGAGTTGCTCGATGGCTTCTTTCGGCGCCCGCTGTGCGCCCCCCAGCGGCTCGGGTACGATACGGTCGACTATGCCCAAGGCGTGCAGGTCCTGGGCCGTGAGGCGCAGTGCTTCCGCCGCTTCCTGCGCGTGTCCGCTATCACGCCACAAGATTGAGGCGCAACCCTCCGGAGAGATGACGGAGTAGATCGCATGTTCCAACATCAGCACGGCATTCCCGGCAGCGAGAGCGATCGCGCCCCCCGATCCTCCTTCGCCGATGATCGCAGCGACGAGCGGGACCCTGATATCGAGACAGGTCTCAATCGCTCGTGCAATCGCCTCGGCCTGACCGCGCGCCTCGGCATCGACCCCCGGATAGGCGCCCGCGGTATCGATAAAGGTCACAACCGGGAGCCGGAAGCGCTCCCCGAGACGCATCAATCGCCTGGCCTTGCGATACCCTTCGGGCCGGGCCATGCCGAAACTATGCTTCAATCGTGCCTCTGTGTCCGCCCCCTTCTCGGTCCCGAGTACAACAACCGTTTGGCCGCGAAAGCGGCCGATGCCGCCGACGACCGCAGCATCCTCGCCGAATGCCCGGTCCCCCGCGAGTGGTACGAACTCGGTAATCAGGCCTCTAATGTAATCGAGGCAATGCGGTCGTTCGGGGTGACGCGCCACCTGAACCTTCTGCCACGGCGTCAGGCGCGAATAGGTTTGTCGCAGCAGCCGGTTGGCCGTCGCTTCGAGCCGGCCGACCTCCTCGGCGATGTTGATCTCGCCGGTTGTGGAGAGGTGGCGGAGCTCTTCGATCTTGCCTTCGAGCTCGGCGATCGGCCGCTCGAAATCGAGACAGTGCCGGATCATTTCCGGCGTGCCAGCGGGTGAGCGCTCTCCATAAGCTTGCGCAGCCGCTCGGTTTGGACATGAGTATAGATCTGCGTCGTTGCGATGTCGGCATGGCCGAGCATCTGCTGCACGCTGCGCAGATCGGCGCCGTGGTCCAGCAAATGGCTGGCGAAAGCGTGGCGCAGCACATGCGGAGAGAGGCGGTCTGGATCGATGCTGGCTCGAGCCGCTAACTCCTTGAGCAGCTGGGCGGTGCGCTGCCGCGTCAGATGCCCGGCGCGGCCGCGGGATGGAAAGAGCCAGCGGGAAGGCCGGGAGCCGCACAGGAAGCGCTCGCGACATTCGAGATACCTGCCGAGGGCCACCCGACTCGGCTCACTCAGCGGCACTACGCGTTCTTTGCCGCCCTTCCCCGAGACGATCAGAAAACGCGAGCCGCGCCGTATCGCCGTTAAGGGCAACGTGACGAGCTCAGAAATCCGCAGCCCCGTCGCATACAGCAGCTCGAGCAGACAGCACAATCGGATCCCCTCGTCGCCAGGCCAACTTTGAGCGGCGCCGATCAGCTTCTCGACTTCGCTTTCCGATAGCATCTTCGGCAGCGCCCGGCCGAGTCTGGGCGTATCAATTTGCGCCGTCGGGTCGTCCTGCCGCATACCTTCGAGCAGCAGAAATTTGTAGAACTGCCGCATCGCCGAGATCCGGCGGGCGAGCGTCCGGGGAGTTAGGCACGCATTTGTCGCGCTTGCTAGATAAGAATGCAGATCCGCCGCGGCTGCAGAGTTCAATGCAATACTGCGGGCGGCGAGAAACCTCGATAAGTTTGAGAGATCGTTTTGATAGGCGGCGAGCGTCAACGTCGCCGCGCCGCGCTCGGCTGCCAGCATCTCAAGGAACGCCTCGAGATGCGTCGAGGCCGCGCCAAGGTGCGCGCGGGGCACACTAGAGGGGCGCTGCACGACCGGCTTCGGCGGTGAACCGGCATGCGTCGAGGACGACCGCAGCCTGCCTCAGGATAACAGCGGCGCGTTGCCAACTACTTCGGGAAGCGTGCATCGGGAATTACCTTTTCAACCGGCGCAGAGGGCGGCGGCGGATTCCAAAAGGCCAAAAAGGCGCCTCCTGCGAGCAACGCCAGGGCGATCACGATAACCAACGCTACGGTGACCTTCCCCATGCGCTCGCCTCGCAACTTTCCCCTGCACTCTTTCGATCTTCCCGGTGCCCGTTGACGACCGGGTCCGTCGATATGCTACTACCTTGTCGGCGAGCGCGGAGAAAGAACAGCGAGAGGCGAGGTGGAGACCGACGCGGTATTAGGCCGACTGGTGGCGGGAAACCGTCGCTTTGCGCCGCGCCGGACCGTCGTGCTCGTCGGGCTGATGGGCGCCGGGAAAAGCAATATCGGCCGCCGGCTGGCGGCCCGCCTCGATCTACCGTTTTTCGATTCGGATCCCGAGATCGAGGCTGCTGCAGGCGAGACGATCGAGGAGATCTTTTTTAATCGCGGCGAACGAGTATTTCGCGAAGGAGAGCGGCGCGTCATTGCCCGGCTGCTTGCACAACCGGTTCACGTGCTCGCGACCGGCGGCGGCGCGTTCATGGATCCCTCCACCCGGGCCTTGATTGCGCGCCGCGGCATCTCGCTGTGGCTGCGCGCAGATCTCGATGTTCTAGTCTCGAGGGTCTCACGCCGCAGCAATCGGCCGCTGCTGAAACAGGGGGATCCAAGGGGAATTCTGTCAGAGCTGATCGAGCGCCGCTATCCGACTTACGCCGAAGCGGATGCCATTGTCGATAGCGGAGTCGGATCACCCGAGGCGACGGTGACGCGGGCCATCGCAGCATTGGCTGCCTGCCCGCTCGCCACGACCCCGCCGGAGCCATAGAGGCAGGATGATCAAAACGATCGAAAGGCTGCGGGTCGCGCTCGGCGAGCGCTCCTACGAAATCCTTATCGGGCCGCAGCTGATAGCGCGCGCCGGCCGCGAAGTCCTGCCGCTAATGCGTCGGCGCCAGGCTGTTATCGTCTGCGACGAAGTCGTTGCCGGTCATTACCTGGCTGGCTTGCGCGACGCGCTGTCGGACGTCGGAATCGCCAACCACGCCGTGCTCTTGCCGGCCGGCGAAGAGACCAAGGACCTCGACCATTTCGGCAGACTAGCCGAAGACATCCTGGCGATCGGCATCGAACGCGGCACGATGCTGGTGGCACTCGGCGGCGGCGTCGTCGGGGACGTCACCGGATTTGCCGCGGCGACATTGCTGCGCGGTATCGACTTCGTGCAAATCCCGACGACCTTGCTGGCCCAGGTCGACAGCTCGGTAGGCGGCAAGACCGGGATCAATACGCGTATTGGCAAGAACCTTATCGGCGCCTTTTACCAGCCTCGCCTGGTTATCGCGGATACAGATACCCTGGCGAGCTTGCCTCGCCGGGAGCTACTCGCCGGTTATGCCGAGATCCTCAAATATGGTCTTATCCGCGACGCCGATTTCTTCGGCTGGCTCGAGGCTGAGGGCGGCGCGGTGTGCGCGCTCGCGCCCGGCGCCTTACGGCATGCGGTGACCACGAGCTGCGCGATGAAAGCCGAAATCGTCGCCGGTGACGAACGCGAAGAGGGCGACCGCGCTCTCCTGAATTTCGGCCACACCTTTGGTCACGCTCTTGAGACTGAGACCGGCTTCAGCTCGCGCCTATTGCATGGCGAGGCGGTTGCTCTCGGCATGGTCCTGGCCTTCGATTTTGCTGCGCTGCTCGGTCTCGTCGCGGCAGACGAGGCCGAACGAGCGCGCCGCCATCTCGAGGACCGGGGCCTGCCGACGCGAATGGCCCAGGTCGGGTTGGTCGGCACCCCGGCGGATCGCCTGCTCGGCCATATGAGCAAAGACAAGAAGGTCCGCGATGGCCGCATCACACTCATCTTGCCGCGTCGCATCGGCGAAGCTTTTGTAATGAAGGACGCTCCGTTCGACCCGCTTCGGGATTTCCTCACCGCAGCGGCGGCATAGCTCCCGGCTAGCCTGCCGCGCATCTACAATCTTAAATTGAGTCATTTATTACAGCGCGCTGCACCTGCAGCGAATCAGCAGCTAATTTTCTCGTGAAGATTGCAACGGCAAGCCGCCCGGGCTTGCCCCGACCGGCCCGCTCCGAACGACCCTACGCGCCGCGTTTACGAAAGACCTCATCCATCTCCCTCGTTCCATTAGCGACCCGCTCGGGACCCCCCAATGGCACGAAGCATACGCGGCGAATGAGGCAATGTTAGCGTCGTTCATGGGTTCATCCCGGCACCGATCTCGCTAGTGCTCAGATCCAATCAGATGATTCACCCGATTTGAGCGAAGCCGAAGCGAATCTGCAAGGTTGAGCCTAGCCGGAGGTGAATCATATGTCTGATCCTAAACACTAGTTCACAGATTCATTTGGTGGATGCAGCTCGAAGTCCCCTCCGCGCTTTCCCGGCAAAGGCCGGGATCCACTTTTGCCGTGGGCACCGGCTTTCGCCGGTGTAGCGGGATTTGATATGAGCGATGGTGCGTCATTGCCTGATGAATCGTGTGAATGACTCGAAGCACTAGCTGGTCCCGTGACATTGTCGCGGAGTTGCGATCCGGCCCAGAATATTACCTCCATCTCGCTCACCGCGGACGTCTCCTGGCGCCCGCGGTTGTTCGTGCCCCTCTTGATCTAACTACAAGTTGCGGCCTCCGATTCCACGGCTGGGTAAAAGCTATGTGAAACGCGGTCTTCTGTCGCCGCATTGGGCTGGACGTCTATTTGGGGTGGACAGTCGTCCTTCGGCGGGACGCGCCCGGACGACGAGGTTGCGCCGTTTGCAGACCCTCCTGCCGTCACCTCGGAACGGGGAGGTTCGACCCAAAGCCGACCTCGACTTGCGCCGGTGGCGGACTCTTGTCACGCAGGATCGAGCGGTGGGTCCGATCAGGCTTTGTCGAGCCAGAAAATGTCCTGGCGCACGACGTCGTAGATGCCGAAATAATCCTTGGGATAATAGCCCTTAAGGCGGCTGACGGAGACGTCGTTGATGCGTTCCCAGGCGACCGGCAGCACCGGTACCTCCTGCTCCATGATCGCCTCGGTCTTGTGCACCAGGGCGAGGCGTTTGGCGGGATCGACCTCGCGGTCGATCTGATCCAAGAGCCCGTCGAACTCTTTGTTGTCCCAGAACGAATAGTTCTGCGGTCCGCCGGTACGGTACCAGGCGTTGAAATAGTCAGACGGGTCAAGCAGCGTCGACACGATGGCGCCGATCGCCAGGTCGAAATGGCCGCTGGCCGTGTCATCGAACCACACCGATTCGACGACGGTGCGCAGGTTGCATTTGACGTTGAGTCCTTCCTGCAGCATCGCCTGGATCGCCTGCGCCCACAGCTTGAAGCTGGCGACATCGCGGACCAGAAAATCGAGCGGCTCGCTGAGGCCGTCGGCATGCCCGGCGGCGGCCATCAGCGCCTTGGCTTCCTTGAGCGCGGCGGTCGTGTCCGATTGATAGCCGATGCGCTTGAACAATTCCTCCTTCGGAGTGGCAAACTCGGAGAACGGATAGATGAAGCCGCCGACCTGCATCGGCGTCACATCCTTGACCACGTCGATCAGTGCCGGCCGGTCGAACGTCAGATGCAGCGCGCGGCGCACCCGCGGGTCATCGAGCGGTTTTTTCTTGTGATTGAGCCACACCCCCTGGATCACGCTCTGATTGAACTGGGCGGTAGTTAGGCCGGGCGTATCCTTGGCCTTGCGCGCGGTCACCGGGTCGGTGATGCGGATGTAATCGGTGCGGCCCGACAGGATTGACGAGCCGAGCTCGGTGGAGAACGGCAACGCGTGATAGAACTCGATGCCGTCCAGATACGGCAGCGGGTTGTTCCAGTAGTCCTTGTTCTTCTCCATAACCCAGACTTCGTTCTCAACGCGCTTGACGCTCTTGAACGGGCCAGTGCCGGGATAGAACTCGACCTTGCGCAAGTTGTAGTTGTTGTCTTCGAGAGTCTTCTTGCGAACGATGATGTTCCAGCCGCTGGCGATCGCAGACATGATGAAATTTGGCGGGCGCGCCTCGGAGAGCTTGAACTGGACGGTGTATTTGTCGGGCGCGGTGATCTCGCTGACCGCCCGGAACAGGACGCTGCGAGGGATACTAACCCCTTGCGGCGGCTTGGAGATGCGGTCGAATGTCGCCTTGATGTCCGCGGAGGTCAGCTCGGCGCCGTCGTGGAACTGCACGCCCTTGCGCAGCATGAAGGTATAGGTCTTGCCGTCCTCGG
>JBARIB010000692.1:0-1638 GCA_049799535.1 Allostellaceae bacterium
TTATCACGGCGGACCGGCGACCTTCCGGCGCGTCAGCATCGCCGAAGTGATGGACCGGAATGCCGTCGCATCGCTGGTGCGCGACCGCATCGTGATTATTGGGAGCGCCGCGGAAAGCGTTCGCGACCTCTTCACGACGCCTTTCAACAGCGACTTGACCGGGCTCGGCGTGCCCCCGATCACCGGGATAGCGATGCACGGGTATCTGGCGGATCAGCTGATCCGCGGAGCGGTCGATGGCGAGTCCGGCCTTGGCGGATTCACTCACCGCACCGAAATGATCTGGATCTGGGGGTGGGCCATTGGCGGGACGCTCCTTGCGATCGCTGTGCGCCGCACGATCCCGGCTCTCGCGGCCACTTTCGCCGGGCTGGTGGCACTGACGGCGATCGTCTACGAGGCGTTCGGCATGAATTTTCTGCTGCCGGCCCTGCCTGCAGGGCTCGCTTGGGTCGGTGCGGCGTGACTGAGCAATCGAGTCCTCCAGTTGGGACAGCATTGGCGCGAGGGTTACGCCCGGGCTGAAGGGCGGCAAGGGCGATGGGTGCCGCCGCCGGCCGAGATGCCCGAAGGTGCGATCTTCATCAGCTATGCGCGCGAGGATCTTGCCACGGTTCGCACGCTGAAGAATTCTCTCGAGGCAGCCGGCTTGACGGTCTGGTTCGATTTCGACCGCATCGCCGCCGGCGACAGTTTCGACAACAAGATCCTCGACAATATTCAGCACTGCTCGCTGTTCTTGCCGGTGCTGTCACACAACACCGAGGCTCGCAGCGAAGGTTTTTTCCGTCGCGAATGGCGTTATGCGCTCGACCGCGAAATGGGCTTTGCTCCCGGCGTGCCCTTTATTCTCCCGGTCGCGGTGGACGTTACAGACCACTTCAATACGCTACCCCCGCGCTTTCGGGAATTGCACATCACCGTACTTCCCGAAGGCAAAGTCACGCAAGAATTCGTCGATCGGCTGAAGCAAATCTGGAAGAAGGGGGACGGGGAGCGAGAACCTGCCGCCGCCTCAAGCGTACCAAATTCCTCTTCGGCGTGAGGATCCTTGAGGTGTCGCGCTGTCCCGTATCGCCGTGCGCGGCCACCGGTGTCTATCCGAGACTGCACCGTCGCGGGCCACGCGGGCGAATGACGATGATGGAGAAGGTGAAAACGAGCAATAAATACTGCGTGCGGGCACCGCATTGCGCGGGCGGTGGGATATGATTGGGGTCCGTTATAAGACCGTCGCGATAGCAGTCCTCGTTGCCGTCATTTTCGCAGCCCGCGCCTCGCAAGCGCAGGTCGAGAGCGGCCGCGCCGCCGCGCTCGATTACCTTGGACGCGGGACCGCGGCGTTTCGGGCGGGAGACATCGTCGCTGCGACGCGCGACTGGTCGGAGGCGATCCGCTTGTGTCGACTTAACGACGCACCCGATCTCGAAGCGCAGGCGCTGGCGCGGCGCGGCGAGGCTTACCGGGTCGAGGGCTATTTCGGCGACGCCAGCAGCGATCTCCAGTCGGCGCTGACGAAGGCCAAGCAGATTGGCGATGAGACACTGGTTGCCGCAAGTAGCGGAGCGCTCGGCAATCTCGCCTTGATGTCGCGTCGTACAGCTGGTGCCGAGCCGCTGCTGAAGGCTGCCCTTGATA
>JBARIB010000693.1:0-2258 GCA_049799535.1 Allostellaceae bacterium
CGGGCGCGATCTCTACGGCCTCAAGAAGGATGGTAGGGAGTTCCCGGTCGAGATCGGGTTGAACCCGATCGAGACCGACGGGGGGACGATGGTGCTGTCGGCGATTGTCGACATCACGGAGCGCAAAACAGCGGAGCTGGCGCTGCGCGAAAGCGAGCGGGGTTACAGCATGCTGGTTGACGGCGTTACCGACTATGCAATCTTCATGCTCGATCCGAACGGCATCGTCACCAACTGGAACAGAGGCGCCGAGCGCATCAAGGGCTACCGCGCCGAGGAGATCGTCGGACAGCACTTCTCGTGCTTTTTTACCAAGGAGGACCGCGCCGCGAACCTGCCGCAGCGTGCGCTCGAGATCGCCGCCCGCGATGGCAGGCACGAGGCCGAGAGGCTTCGCGTGCGTAAGGACGGCAGCCGCTACTGGGCGAACGTTGTGATCGACGCGATCAAGGACGATGACGGCCAACTGATCGGCTTCGCCAAGATCACGCGCGACATCACCGAGCGCCTCGAGGCAGAACGCGCTCGGGAGGAGGCGCGCATCGCCCAGTCGCGGTCGCAGCAGATGGAGGCGATCCGACTGGTCATCGACACGATCCCGGCACTGGTTTGGAGTGCGCTGCCCGACGGCTCGGTTGATTACGTCAGCCGACGGTGGCTGGAATTCACCGGTTTTTCTCCGGAACAGGCCCTGGGGTGGGGCTACACGGCGGCAATCCATCCCGAGGACCTTGAGCGCTGGTTCGCGCAGCGGCCGGCGCGGATCTCAGCGGGCCTGGCGTTCGAGGATGAAACCCGCTTCCGGCGGGCAGACGGGGAATATCGTCAATTTTTGACCCGCCTCACACCGTTGCGCGACGAAGCGGGCAACATCGTGAAATGGTACGGAACGGCCACTGATATCGAGGACCGCAAGCGGGTTGAAGCATTGCAGGCGGAGCTCGCGCTCGCCAATCGGGTGATGCTGATGGGCGAATTGACCGCCTCGATCGCCCATGAGGTCAACCAGCCGATCGCGGCGACAGTCGCCAATGCCAGCGCCGCTCTGCGCTGGCTCGCCGCCCAACCGCCCGACATGGAGGAGGCCCGGCAGGCTCTCAAACGGATCGTCAGAGACGGTAACCGAGCAAGTGAGGTGATCAGCCGCATTCGCGCGCTCGTCAGGAAAGCGCCGCTGCGCCGAGACCGCCTGGACATCAACGAAGCCGTTCTCGAAGTCATCGCTATGACGCACAGCGAATTGCAGAGAAAAGATGTCAAGCTGGAGACCCGCCTCGCGAGCGACCTGTCTTATATTCGGGCAAATCGAGTCCAGCTGCAGCAAGTGATCCTCAATCTGATCGTCAATGCCATCGAGGCGATGAGCGAGGTGGGTGACGGACCGCGCGAGTTGACGGTCTCCTCGAGCGGCAGCAATTCGAAAGACGTGCTTGTCGAAGTCCGAGATTCCGGCCCGGGATTCGATCCGGCCGGTCTCGACCGGCTGTTTCATTCCTTTTACACGACCAAGGCCGAAGGGATGGGCATGGGGCTGGCGATCAGTCGCTCGATCGTCGAGGCCCACGGCGGACGGCTATGGGCAATGCCCAACGAGCCCCATGGCGCCGTCTTTCGGCTTACGCTGCCGGTCGGGGACGAGTCGTCGCCGCACTCGATCGCCTCGCCATCTTAGCCGCCGCCGAGATGCCACGAGGCTGCGGACTCAACGAGTACCGGTCGCAACTGCGATGCGCGAGACACTCCCACAATTGCTTGCCAATCGAGCGCAATTGGAAGAAGTTTTTGTGAATTTGATCATGAACGCAATCGAAGCGATGCACTCCGTCACTAATCGTGCGCGCCTGTTGCGGATAAGCTCCGATATCGTTCAGGAGCCTTCGACTGTTCTCGTCACCATTGAAGACACTGGGACGTGAATAGATAGTAAAGACAAAGAGCGTATCTTCGAGCCTTTCTTTACAACAAAATCCGAGGGGATAGGAATAGCACTTGCCATTTGTCGGGCGATCGTCGAATCCCACGGTGGGAGCCTTCACGCATCTGCCAACCCTCCGTACGGGACAATTTTTCACGTCGCTATGCCGAGCGGCAGCTCGTGATAGCGGTGACAGCTCAGCGGGCGTTCGGTGCCAACACCGATCTGCGCGCAATGCAAGAGGTCGCCGAGCGCAATGCCGAGAAATACGCGCTGCTGCGGCGCGACGAGATCGATGCCAGTCGGCAACAAAAAGCGGGACCCGCAGCGTGGCGCTTACTGG
>JBARIB010000694.1:0-7926 GCA_049799535.1 Allostellaceae bacterium
TCGCACCTGATCTTCGAAGGCACGCTCGACCGCTTTCCGGGACTCAAGATCTGTGCGGCCCATGGCGGCGGCTTCTTGCCCTCCTACGTCAACCGCTCGGACGCGGTCATCACGACATTCCCGAACCGGGTTGGCCCATTGCCGAAGAAAAAGCCGACCCAATATCTAAAGGACGGTCAGCTCTATTTCGATTCGATCATGTTCACCGGCGAAGCGATGCGCCACCTGATCGCCGAAACCGGCGTCGGGCAGATCATGATCGGCACCGACTATCCGTTCCCCTGGAACCGCGTCCCGGTCGACCACGTCCTATCGACGCCGGGCCTAAGCGACGACGACCGCATCGCCATCCTCGGCGGCACCGCCGCCAAACTCCTCGGCATCCAGGCCTGAACAGGGCTAGCAGCTCAGGTTGGGAAGCACGGTTTTGGTCGGCGGCGGTTTCCCTATCGCGAGGGGGCCGCGGGAGATGTCTCCGGGTCACCGAACCTCGTCTGGTCGGCCGGACCGGTGCCCTCCGCTGCGACCTCACGGAGCCTTGCGTCGCCCATCAGCTGGTGGAACTGGTCCGGACGCAACCACCTTCGGAGGGAATTGAATTCGAACCCCGGCACCTCGCGCGCCAGACACCGCAACAGCCGGTTCGTTAACGGATAGTCGGCTGGCCCGTAGAAAGCGATGTCGCATGCGAGGTCTAGTTCGTGCTCGAGTGCGACGTCGAGCAAGGCCAGGAAGTCTTCGGTCGTCGTCGCCGGCGCATCCTGGATTTCGGCGACGAGCGAACTAATTTGGAGCAGGAGCTTGGCTTGCCGGTCGCGCAGGAGCGCCAGATCGGCCCCCTGGACCGGCCTACGTCAATCGCAATGGCGAGTTCATGGTGTTGGTCTTCGAGCTTGGCCCATTGCTTGTGCAGGACAGAGGTTGAGGAGCGCGGATCGCCGGTCACAGTTTGTCTCCCTCGGTTATTGTAGAGATCGACGCACATGCCGCTACGACCGGAGATCGCGGACGCCGGTCCCGAGCGCGGACGCAATCTGCAAAGGGTGACTTGGCCTCGCGGGAATGGATATAATGCCGCCCAGGCGGAGGAAAGCCTATAACGATGCGGCGCTTGAGATGGTGGCTCACCGTGTGATGCGCGACGCTCGGAAGAGGCAAGGGCCGTGTGAGATCAAATATTAGGCCGGCGGAAGAATACACTGCTCCTGCTTATGCGGGCGGGTGGGTACCGCGGGCATTGCCGAAAATCTATTTGGTCGGGGCCATGCGCGCGATCGCGCCCGGCGGGGCCGATTTTTTGCCAAAAGGACGCAAGACACGCGGCTTATTGGCTTGTCTGTGTCTGGCGCAGGGCGAACGCATCTCGCGCAGTCGTCTTATCGGCCTGCTATGGGATCGGTCGGCTGAGGCGCAGGCCCGGATGAGCCTCCGGCAATCGCTTTCGGAACTCAACAGCATCGTCAATCGCCACGTTCCCGGGCTGGTTGAGATCGGTCGCGACAGCATTCAACTCGATGTCCGGAAATGCTGGGTTGATGCTCTGGCAATCCTTGAGGTCAGCGCAGACGCGACCGTAGACACCAGCAATCTCGTCCAGCCCTATAGCGAGCGTCTCCTCGAAGATCTCGACGGCATCACGCCATCATTCGATCAGTGGCTCGCGGCCGAGCGAACGAGCTTCGAGGATCGCGTGCGCAAAATTCTCGAGGCGGAACTCGATCGCCTGACCGAACAGAACGCGAGACCGGAAGTGCGCGCCGCGGCCGCGCGCCGGCTGATCAATTTCGAACCAACACACGAGGGCGCCGTGCGCAGCCTGATGAAGGCTTTCGCACAAATGGGTGATCGCGCCCAGGCAGTGCGCGAGTTCGAGCGGTGTCGGCAAGTGCTTCAGCGCATGCTCGACCTGCCGCCCTCCAAAGAGACCATAGCCGTCTACGAAGCCGTTCGGGTCGAAGCGCCGCAGCTGGCCTCGACGGCGATGTTTGACGAACCGGCAGCAGAACAGTCGCATGAGGTGGCGGAAGCCGCATCGGCGCCTCTGTCTCCCGTTCGCTGGGAGATCGCCAAGGCAGGCAGTGCCGCCACCGCTCCAGCAACTCCCCTTGGGCGCGAGCCCACGCATGGGCCTTCAATTGCCGTGCTACCCTTTCGTAATCTCACAGGCGATTCGGCACATCACTTTGTCGCCGAGGGGTTGGTCGAGGATCTCATTGAGGCATTATCTCGTGTTCCGAACTTTTTTGTAATCTCCCGGTTGTCGACACTGGCGTTCAGGAATCAGGATCGCCACCCGCGCGAGATCGGTAACGTGCTGGGGGTTCGGTACGTCATCTCCGGCAGTTTGCGGGTCCGCGAGGATCGCCTGCGTTTGACGATCGAGCTGACCGATACGCAGCTCGGCGCCGCGCTCTGGTTCGCAAAATTCGACGAGCACTTTCTCGACCTGTTCGAGGTTCAGGACCGGCTGGCCGAAGCGATTGTTCGAAAGGTCGCACCCTACCTGCATGCGGCTGAAATGAACCGCATCCGCGTCAAGCGGTCTGACAGTCTCGAGGCCTATGACCTCTTTCTGCGCGCCCAGGAAAATATGCACAATTCCTCGCGTGCGGTCTTCGAGACGTCGGAAGCGCTGTTTGACGCGGCGATCGAGAAGGATCCGCACTACGCCGCCGCTCTGGCATGGCGGGCTTATTGGCATGTGCTGCGCGTCGGACAGGGATGGTCGCCGGATCCCGCCCATGACGCAACGCAGGCGGACCATTTTGCGCGGACGGCAATCGAATGCAACAGCATGGAACCGATGGCGCTAGCCGTTCACGGCCATGTTGCGTCTTATCTGTACAAGGATTTCGATCTTGCCTTCCGGCGCTTCGAAACAGCGCTGAGCATAAACGCGAATGCGGCGCCAGCCTGGTTATGGAGCGCGGCGGCGCAGGCGTGGATCGGCAATGGTCGCAGGGCGATCGAGGAGATCAATAAGGCGATGGCGCTGTCGCCTTACGACCCTCTGATGTATGCCTATAGCGGGAACGCCGCGATGGCTTATCTCGTCGACGGCCAGTACGAACGGGCGATCGAGTGCGCTCTGCGCTCCGTGCGCGAGAACCGCACGTACACCTCTGCGTATCGGCAGTTGATAATGGCCCTGGTGCTGGCCGGCCGCGAGGACGAAGCCCGCGTACCGGCCCGGCGTTTGTTGGAACTGGAGCCGGGGCTGACGGTGGCGGGGTTTCGGCGTCGCTACCCCGGCAGTGGCAGTTCGCATGCCGACCTCTTTTGCGATGCCCTCGCTCGAGCCGGTATCCCACTTTCCGGTCTGAGCGCAACCGAAACAGCGTGCTGAGAAATCCTTTCGCAGGCGCTGGGCCGGGATGGCCGACCAGGCGGCAGTAAACGAACCTTATCCCGCCGACGGATCGAGGTTCGCGGGCGGGCTCTGGCGAGGAGGTGTTCCCGCCGTCGCATCGAAATGGTCGGCCCTCCGATCAAAACTCGCCGCGAGGTTTAGCAGTTCTCGCCGGGCGCCTGGGAAACGACATTGGCGGGCCAGTTCGCGCAGCCTGTGCGCGATCTCTCGATAGTGGGAGCCGTCGGAAGGCGGAGCGCTGCTCTGTGGTGCGCTCATGAAAGCCTCAATCGACGGTCTCAGCGATGGGGAGCGGAGCCTCTGGAAGACGACGCGCGCGATAGCGTTGAAGGCGAGTTGCGCGCAATCCAGCAAGACCGTGGAGCTCAAACGCGCGGTCCCAGGATAGGAGCTCTTCCTTACTTAACTGGTAGATGCGGCAAGCCTCCTCGGTCGTGAGCCCGCCGCTACGCACCGCAGCGACTACCGCGGCTTTGCGCCGCACTACCCACCTTTTCGTATTCGGGTGGGGTAGATTTTCCGTGAGCAGCGCCCTTCCCGGCGACTCGTCGAAAGGCCGGCTCATCTGACGGCGCGCGTATCGCGAGGGCCGAACTTCGCATCGGCGAGATTCGCCACTAACCAATCCGGTCGGCAAAATAACTGCATTGTTCGCGGGCTCCTGTTCTCTCGGGCCGGTCTCCTTAACGTCGGTCCAATTCCCGGTTGTTTCACGATCTTTTCACGCTTCCGAACGCCTTGCCATCACTTTTTTCTTTTCCAAACGGGTGTCCGAAAGCCGTCAAAAAGGTCGGCTAGGCCTTCCCTGCGCCCATGGATCGGTAGTCCAATCGGTATCCAGCCAGCGAATGACGGAGAATGTGGCTTGAGTTCCCATATCACGTGGCACGCACCCGAGCTCCTATGCAAATCTCATGCCGCAGCAGCCGTTTCACGTGCTATTCACGCCGTGAGGAAATGTTTTTCACGTTTGTTTCTTGCGCTCTCTGCGAATCTCGCTCTCGTTGGAGGGGGCAATCCCGCCCTGCGCTTCATTGAGGAGACCAACGATGAACTCGACTGTACAAACGACTTACAAATCAACGCTGACTCGCTTCCCGGCATTGCGGCAACCGAATCCCGAGACTGCGGACCGCGGCACGGTGCGGCTGGGCAGCGGCTGCATCACCGGCGGCTTCCCGGCGTTGCGGCAACCGGAGCCGGAGACGGCGGACCGCGGCACTGTACGGCTGGGCAGCGGCTGCATCACCGCGGGCTTCCCGCCGCGTCGATAGAACTGAGTAGGGCTACCGCGGAACCGGAGTGTGAGATATGGCTAGGCAGGCCGAAACGGTCATTTGCAGATTTTATCGCCTTATCCCAGACGCTCCGGCACCGCGGCCGGCCGACCGCTCTGCCGACGGCATGCTCCCCACACGAGGTTATCGGTATTGCGAAGCCTTGGCCGCTGCCTCGGCATTCGGGTGGTATATTTACCCGCCGCTGAACTTCAGCTTGGTCTGGGACGGCGTCGAGATTGCATGGACCTACGCAGGCGCCGAGGATTGGTACCCGTTGCGGGGGGCTCAGTTTCCCGGATTTCGCCAATTCTTTGAGGAAGCGGCGCCCGATTCGGTCAAGCCTCTCGCGCCGCCTTTTCTAGTCGTCGCGCGTGAGCCCGGCGTTGTCCAGATCTGGAGCGGTTATCTTGCGCGGACGGCGCCGGGCTGGGCATTGCTTTCCCGAGCTCCCGCCAACATTCCCCGAACCCAGGGTTATGAGCATTTCGAGGGCATTATAGAGACAGAAACCTGGTTCGGTCCGCTTTTCACGAATATTCGGCTGACTCGGACGAATTCGCCCGTCGAGTTCCACGTGCGTTATCCGCTGTTCCAAGTGCAGCCGCTGCTGCGCCAGTGCTACAGCGAGCCTTCGTTCGAGGTCGTTGGCTTGACGGAATTCAGCCAAGCCGATTGGCAAAGGTTCGAGGAGACGATGAAACCCAATACCGATCAGATGCGGATGCTGGGACATTACGCGGTCGATACGCGACGCCGCCGCAGAACGAAGTCGTGAAAGCAGTTCGCGCGCGGACTCGTACTCGACTGCGACACCACCGGCTCTCGACGCGTAAAGCTGGCTTCAGCGAGCAGCTTTAACAGAGCCACTACCGGCAGTGTGCGACGATGCAGGCTCGATCGCCAGCAGGCAACTGGCGAGGATCGCGGCGACGCCCAGCCCACTGAGGAGGCCCGGCGTCTCGCGGAATAAAACGATTCCGCCGATAACGGCAATTACCAGACGCAGGAACGTATACGGCCCAAGACTCGAAGCGCTGGCATATCTCAGCGCCACGATGCCCACATACATACCCACGGGTCCGAATATCAACACCCCGGACAACCAAGGCCAGACCGCGGCCTCGGGCGCTGCCGTCGTCGCCAAAACCGGAAGGTTGCAGATGACGGCAACAGCATTGACATAGAACATTGTCGTCAATTCGGAGTCGCCGCCCGGGCGTTGCAGATACCTGTTGAGCACGAAGGCAAGACCATTAAAACTGGTGCCGAGCAGGGCGACGAGATAAACGATGTTGTGGTCGAGAAAGGCCGGCTTGACGATGACCAGCGCGCCGACAGTGCCGATCGCCGTGGCTATCCATCGCAGAGGTGTGACGCGTTCGTTCAGAATTAGTACGGAGAAAACTGCGATATAGGCCGCCTGGGTGTAGGCAATCGCCGTTGCGTCGGCAAACGGCATGCGGGCGAACGAATACATTAGCACCCAAAGATATAAGACCGATACAAACCCTCTTAGCAGCTGTAATGCCGGCTGGTTGGTCTTCAACACCGACCAGCCGATCTTCCGGGCGAGGAGCCCGACCAGCATTAACCCCCCTCCGCCACGCAACAATGCCAGCTGCATAGCGGAACCGCGCGGCCCGATGTGATGAATCATCGCCGTCTCGACCGCGAACAGGATCGCCTGAGCGATCATCAACCCGACGGCAAGACGCTGGCGGTTCATGACTGTTCAGGCACGACGGTATCGAGCTGTTTCCAACTTAACTTGTCACCTTGTCGCTCTCAAAGTGATGTCCTCGCGTCAGCGATGCGGGGCGCGGGTGGAGACGTTCGGCGGTGAAGGCTACCTTGTGATCCCTTCGGCGGGGCCCCGCAAGGCTGCTCGGTATCGAAAAATGAGCACTACCCGAAGGCGTGACGGGCCGCCAAGGCAGCGGTATCAGGCTATTCCCTGCCGGTGGGCCGTCGTCGGATGCGAGTGATCGTGTTCGGCGTAGTGCTGACGCAACAGATCCTTGCCGTAATCGTTGCCGTTCGGGGTGCGAACCACCGTGTGGATGTGGTCGCGCGACGGTGTGTCGTTATCGTAGATGATGCCGGACTGGTGATCGAACTCGACGAGGATCACTGGGCTCAGAATGCGGTAGTAGAACGGGCTCGCGTCATCGAAGGGGCCGATCCAGGCGAAGTGTGTGTCGCCCAGGTGACGCTTCACCTCAGCGTAGCGAATTTCGGCGTGGCCCGGCCGAATGCGGCCGGCATAGGTAGCAAGCAGCGCTTCGAGACGCTCGCGTCCCTCGGAGGCGAGTTCGCCATAGCGAATTCCGGCAGGATCGATCCGCCGATTGTCGTTGAAGGCGGCCGTGAACAGCTCCGAGGGAAGGGCCTTGCCGATCGTCGCACGGCCCCGTTCCTCGAATGAAAGCGCCCGCATCAGCGCATAGCCTTGCTCCTCCTCTGCCGCGAAGACGCGTGTTCCCTTGTATTTCCCAAAGCGCGCGAGCACCGGCTCGGAGCCCATGAAGTTTGGCGTCAGCACGAGCTGGTCGCCAAGCACGAAGCAATTCAGGTTGAGATGATGTCCGTCGATCTGCCAGCCCCAAGGCGCGTCCGGCTCCGGCATGCCGAAGACGCTGACCCAGTAGAACCATTCGCTATATTCCTCAGGCTTGCCGGTGATCTCGAGGGCATGCTCGTTGAGCCGCATGACGTCCCTAGCGGATTGATACCCGGCGGCGCTCATGGTTTCCCGCATCAGAGCGAGCGCCGCCTCGCGCTGACTGCCGTCGAGATCGGCGAGGCAGACGCCATGGCGCATCAGCCACGGGTGAATGTTCGACCACTTCCGCCAGGCCTCGTCGCCGATCGCGAAAGATGCTGCTTTCCGCTGGTCGGCGCTCAGGGCAGCGAGGAAGGACCGCGCGGCCTGCGATAGGGGTGCCAGCGAAATCCCCGTCTTGTCGATCGCGAAGAGCCCCGCGACGATCCCACCGTTGGCGGCGATTCCGCGGAAGGGCTCGGTAAGGCCCGTCTTTGCCCGATCCAGCATAGGCATCATGCGCGGCGGCAGATCGAAAGCTCGCACTGCCGGGGTTGGGGGTCTCTCGCGCAACCCGAAATGCGCCGATTCTCCTGCCATGCTCGGCCCTCCGATGGTTGCTCAGTGATATAATTCAGCCGCGATTGACCGCAACGTCGCGCTCTGAGCCCCCGCAAGCTCCTTGATCTGCCCGTGGAACCAGATGGCGGTCGATCGTACCATGCCTATCCTAG
>JBARIB010000695.1:0-32729 GCA_049799535.1 Allostellaceae bacterium
CAGCAACGCATTGATTCAGAATGGAAATTTGGAGCGGGCGAGGGGATTCGAACCCCCGACCCCAACCTTGGCAAGGTTGTGCTCTACCCCTGAGCTACACCCGCTCTGCCGTGGCGCGGGAATATGATAGTGTGGAAGCGGGGTTTGCAAGTCTTGCTTTCGGTTCTGCCGGGTTGCATCGTCGAACGATGCCGCCCCCGCTGATGACCCCGGAAGAGCTGTTTGCGCTGTTCGATACGCTGGGCATCAGCTACCGGACCCATTCGCATCCGCCCGTACATACGGTTGCCGAGGCAGCAGCGTTGCGGGGAAGCCTGCCCGGCGGACACTGCAAGAGCCTTTTCCTGAAGGACAAAAAAGGGGATTTCTGGCTCGCTGTCATGCTGGAGGAGCGCGGGATCGACCTCAGAAAGCTCGCGGCGCGGCTGGGCGCGCCCCGTTTTTCATTCGGCAGTGCAGCAGAGCTCTACGGGGTCTTGGGAGTACGACCGGGAAGCGTCACGCCCTTCGCCCTCCTCAACGATGTCCGGCATCTCGTCACACCGGTTCTCGATGCCGAAATGCTGCAGAACGAGCCGCTAAACTATCATCCCTTGGAAAACGATCGCACGACCGCGATCTCGCCAGACGACCTACTGCGCTTGATCGGAACTTCGGGACATGTGCCCAGAATTCTCGACCTGAGCGATCTGCGACCCGAACCCGAACCAGCCGGCCTGTGAGCGCAGACTTGCTTGCGAGTTCTTGCCTTCTCTCGGCGGTACCGCCATGTTTCGGGTAAACGCGGAGAAGTGAGTAATGCCGAGCGAACCCTTGATCGGCGGTACGGCTGCCACCCCCATAATCGATGTCACCACCGCTAATTTCATGGCCGAGGTCATCGACGGTTCTTTCGACGTGCCGGTCATCGTCGATTTCTGGGCGCCGTGGTGCGGCCCCTGCAAGCAGCTTGGACCGGTTCTCGAAAAGACAGTCCGCGCCGCGAATGGCGCCGTCCGCATGGTCAAGCTCAATATTGACGAGAATCCCGAAATCGCGCAGCAGATGCGCATTCAGTCCATCCCGGCGGTCTACGCTTTCAAGAATGGGCGCCCGGTCGATGGTTTTGTCGGCGCCCTGCCGGAGAGCCAGGTAAAACAGTTCGTGCAGCGCCTTAGCGGCGGCAGGGGTGGTCCCTCGCCGGTCGAGGAAGCGCTGGCGATGGCTAAGCAGGCAGCGCAAACGGGAGACCATGCCAGCGCCAGCGCCCTCTATTCTCAGATCATCAAGCGCGACCCCGCAAATACCGATGCGATAGCAGGCCTTGCGAAGGCGACGATCGGGCTCGGCGAACTCGCGAAAGCAAAACAGCTTCTCGATCGCGCCCCAAAAGAGAGCGCGGGCAATGCCGAGATTGCGGCCGCTCATGCGGCTCTGGAGCTCGCCGAGCAGGCGCGGAAGGCGATGGGCTCGGCAGGCAAGGTGCGCGCTCGTTTGGCGCAGAATCCGGACGATCACGAGGCACGTTTCGAGCTTGCCACGGCGTTGTTCGGAAGCGGCGACCGCCAAGCCGCTGTCGACGAGCTCTTGGCCCTGTTCAAGCGCGACCGCGAGTGGAACGAGCAGGCGGCGCGAAAGCGGCTGGTGAAATTTTTTGAGGTGATGGGCCCGACAGACCCGTTGACCCTGAGTGGCCGGCGCCGCCTTTCCTCGTTAATGTTTTCCTGATGGGAGCGGCGATGAGCGAAGGGCGCGGCCGAGCGGGGTTGCCGGTAATTCTGTCGATTTTCCCGCTAAACCGCGTTCTTCTGTTGCCCCGCGGCAGATTGCCTCTGAACATTTTCGAACCACGCTATTTGGCAATGACGCGCGATGAACTGGCTGGCGAGCGACTTATCGGCATGGTGCAGCCTAGCGACCCTGAAGCATCGGACAGGCATCCCCCCGTGTATCCAATCGGCTGCGCTGGGCGCATAACCTCCTTTTCGGAGACTGACGATGGCCGGTTTCTGATCACCCTAACCGGGGTCTGCCGTTTTCGGATCCGAGAGGAACTGCCGCTGTTGGATGGCTACCGTCGCGTCGTGCCAGAATGGGACCAGTTTGCCCGCGACCTCCAGGGTGAAGACGAGACCAGATTTGATCGCGAACGTCTGATGAGGGGACTCCGGGCTTATTTTCAGCAGCTCCAAATCTCGGCGGATTGGGACGCCATCAGTTCGGTCGCCGGCGAGCGCCTTGTCACGTCGGTTGCGATGATCTGCCCGTTCGAGCCAAACGAGAAGCAGGCACTTCTCGAAGCCGCCGATCTCGACGATAGGGCGCGGCTGCTGATGGCGATCGTTGAGATGACCGTGCTGAACCGGCCAAGTGAGGGCGCCGCCGCTCGGCACTGAGCAAGTCCTTCGCGCACACCGGAGGGATGATATGGAAGGAACACCGGAAATCGATCCGCGGCTGCTCGAAATCCTCGTTTGCCCTCTGACTAAGGCTCCGCTGCGCTATGACCGCGCAGCCCAGGAGCTGATTAGCGAAGAGGCGGGCCTCGCTTACCCGATCCGGGACGGGATCCCGATCATGCTCGTCGATGAGGCTCGCCCACTGCGGGATGACGAGACCGCGCGCAAACATCTTCCGCCGCCCTGAACCGGAGGGGAGGGCTGTTGCGCGCGACCGGGACAACCCGTTGGCCGGCGGAACTTCGGCTCAAGCGAGCTGAAAAGTCGCTCGAGGTCGAATTCGACGACGGCAGCCGGTTTCGTTTGCCGGCCGAATATCTGCGCGTCGAAAGCCCTTCGGCTGAGGTGCAGGGGCACGGCCCCGGCCAGAAGACCCTAGTGCACGGCCGCGCCCATGTCGCGATCATCGGGCTCGAACCGATTGGGAATTACGCGGTTCGTATCGTCTTTGACGATCTTCACGATACCGGCATCTATTCGTGGAATTATCTCTACCAGCTTGGTGTCGAGCACGATCGGCGCTGGCGCGACTATCTCGAAGCGCTTAGCGCGAATGGGCTCAGGCGGGAGCCGTGATATCATCGAGCTTCGAGCCTCTAGAGCTGCTCCCCGCGAACGAGGCGTGGCAGGTCGCCAACGACCCCCATCGCGTCCCTCATCAACAGGCGCTTCAGCGGAGGTAGTCGGTTCACCGCAGCCAGCCCAAAGTCGCGGGCCAGCTGAACCGGCAGAATGGAATTCGAGAAGAGGCGATTTAGACCGTCGGTTATTGCAGCGAGAGCCAAAGCATCAAACCGGCGCCATTGCTGATAACGCTGTAGAACTCTCTCTTCTCCGATGTCGAGGCCGAGGCGGCGCGCATCGATCACCAGCTCGGCCAACGCGGCAACGTCCCTTATCGCAAGATTCAGGCCTTGGCCGGCGATCGGGTGGATTACGTGCGCCGCTTCGCCGATGAGCGCCAACCGGGGTGCGACGTAGCGTTCTGCGAGAAGAAGCGCAAGAGGGTACGCCCAGCGCGGCCCGACCGGCTCGACTGCGCCGAGAAAGTCACCGAACCGTAGGGCGAGCTCCGTCGCGAATGCCGCATCCGAGAGCTTTATCAGACGCGGCGCGAACTCGACTCGTTCCGTCCACACGATGGACGATCGGTTTCCGGTCATGGGTAAAATGGCAAACGGGCCAGTGGAGAGGAAATGCTCGACGGCGATGCCGCGATGAGGACGCTGATGCTTTACGGTCGTGACGATACCCGTCTGGCGATACCGCCATTCGACGGTTCGGACCCCTGCGACGTGCCGCAACGGGGATTTCTGGCCGTCGGCGGCGGCGACGAGCCGGGCCTTGATGTTCCGTCCATCAGAGAGCGCCACCACAATGTCCTGTGGGGAGCTCGCGATCGAGGTGACCACGTGCGGCGTCAGGAACAGCAGGTTTGAAATCGATCTGACGTGCTCGATCAGGACCCGGCGGAGCAGGTGGTTCTCAACGATGTAACCGAGGGGCTCCGCCGTTTCGAGCTCGCGATGGTCGTAGTGAAGGAAGAGAGGGGATTCGTCGTCGGCGACCCGGATCTCGAGGATCGGCTCGGCATCGGGTTCGATCCCACTCCATAAGCCAATGGCCTCGAGGGCCCTGCGCGAGCCGTAGGCGATCGCCGAGGTGCGCCCGTCAAAGCCTTCAGAAAGTAAATCGGCGGGAGGCTGAGGATCGACAACCGCAACCGAAAGTCCGGCGCCTGCGCATGCTGCACCGAGTATTAATCCGGTTAGCCCGCCGCCAGCGATCAACAGCTCTACATCGTCGGTCATTGCAAGATGATGAAGCCCAGGTCGTGAGCTGTCCAGACGCGGGGGTGCCCGGTACCCAGCCCGGAGCCGCCGAGTGGGTGCTTCGTCGCCTATTAACGGCCGCGCCGCGGATCGCATTTGCGCGGATAGGTCGCTTGATGGTACTGGATCGATCAGATTGGGGGCTTGGCCGGCACCGGGGGGATCGCGTGGTCAAATCGATGGGGTACCAGGCGGGCGCCCGTGACCGCCACACGGGCGTGAATGGCAAAACATTGGCGGTTTTGAGGCGCCGGCTCTCGGAAGCGCTGGGCTTCGTTCTGCTGCTAACATGCTTGTTGCTGGCGTTGGCGTTAATTACCTACGACCCGCGCGACGGGTCGTTGAACACGGCGGTGAATGGCGCGCCTCACAATTTTCTCGGTCGTGACGGGGCGGTTTTAGCCGATCTCCTGTGGCAGTCCGTCGGGCTTGCGTCCTTCTTGATCCCGGTCCTGTTCCTGGCCTGGTCCTTCCGGCTGCTGTTGAACCGCTCTGTTCGCGCAATCGGGCCGCGACTGGCACTTCTTCCGTTGATCCTGGCGCTAGGGGCACTATCCCTTTCTGTCGTGGATCTTGGGGCGCTTTCCCCGGCGGCCGGGCCCGGAGGTGCGGTCGGATGGGGGCTGCACCGATTGCTGTCGCGCTCGGGCCTCGGGGCCGCGGCAGTCCCGATTTCCATGGCGGCAGCAGCTCTGGTTGGCATTTTGCTACTTGCCACAATGGGCCTGTCTTTGCGTGACTGGCGCGAAATTGGCGAAGGGGCGGGAAGAGGTGCTACGCGACTCCCGTCGCTCTTCGGGACCCGACGTACTGCAGTAAGGCGGCTATTTGGCCTGATACTGCGCATCGGGCGGGGCTCGCCGCTGATTCGCCACGCCGAACTGAAAGAAGGCTACGATCGATCCGAGGTTCGCCGCACGGCAGTTGTTACTCCGTTGCCCAGCAGGCGTGAGCCCCGCCTCGCCCAGGCGCAGGAGGGCGAGTCAACGGGAGATTGGGACCGAGGGGGGTTGGTCCGCTTCATCGCGGCGAAGGCAAAACCGGTCGCACAAGGAAAACGTGCTGAACAGGAGCGTCAGCCTGCCCTGGATTTGAAGCCAGAGGAGCAGCCGGTACTGCCTTCTCTCGAACTGTTAGCCAAGCCACAGCCGGTCAAGGCCGAGACGATTGACGAAGACGCCCTCGAAAAAAACGCTCGTATGCTTGAGACCGTACTGGAGGATTTTGGAATCCGGGGTCGAATCGTACAAATTCGCCCCGGGCCCGTCGTGACGCTCTATGAGCTTGAGCCCGCCCCCGGAATCAAGGCCTCCCGGGTTATCGGTCTCGCCGATGACATCGCTCGCTCGATGAGCGCGATCTCGGTTCGCGTAGCGGTTGTTTCCGGACGCAATGTGATCGGCATCGAGCTGCCCAATCGAAAGGCAGAAACCGTTTTTCTCCGTGAGCTGCTCGCTTCGCCTGTTTACGAACAGCATCCAGGGCGTCTCGCGTTGATTTTGGGCAAGGACATCTCCGGCGAGCCCGTCCTCGCTGACCTCGCCAAAATGCCACATTTGCTGATCGCGGGAACGACAGGCTCGGGCAAATCAGTCGGCATCAACACAATGATCTTGTCGATCCTTTACCGGATGCCGCCCGATCGCTGCAAATTCATCATGATCGATCCAAAGATGCTCGAACTCTCGGTTTATGACGGGATCCCGCACCTGCTCGCCCCAGTTGTCACCGATCCGAAGAAGGCGGTCTTGGCGCTCAAATGGACGGTGCGGGAAATGGAGAACCGCTATCGGAAGATGTCGAAGCTGGGAGTTCGCAATGTGGAGGGGTTCAACGCTCGACTTGGTGAGGCGAGGGTTAAAGGCGAGAGCCTGATCCTCAAAGTCCAGACAGGGTTTGATCCGGAAACCGGTCAGCCGATCTTCGAACCGCAACCTTTCGATACCAGCGAACTGCCGTTGATCGTTGTGGTAGTCGATGAGATGGCGGACCTGATGCTGGTCGCCGGCAAGGAAATCGAGGCTGCAATCCAACGCTTAGCTCAAATGGCGCGTGCCGCCGGCATCCATCTGATTATGGCCACCCAGCGCCCGTCCGTGGACGTGATTACAGGAACGATAAAGGCGAACTTCCCGACCCGGATCAGCTTTCAGGTGACTTCGAAAATCGACAGCCGCACAATCCTGGGCGAAGGGGGCGCAGAGCAATTGCTTGGCCGGGGCGACATGCTCTACATGGCAGGAGGTGGGCGCATCAATCGCGTTCATGGCCCATTCGTCTCGGATGAGGAGGTCGAGCGCGTCGTTTCATTTTTGAAAACCCGCGGCGTCCCCGATTATATCGACGAAATTACCGAGGATGACGGCGCGCCGCTCGATTCATACTCCGGCAGCGATGAGGGCGAAGCCACGGACAAGCTTTATGCGCAGGCTGTCGCTGTGGTGTGCCGCGAACGGAAGGCTTCGACGAGCTTCGTCCAACGTCAGCTTCAGGTCGGCTATAACCGCGCCGCGCGGATCATCGAGAGGATGGAAGCGGAGGGCATCGTTAGCGCCGCCAATCACGTGGGCAAGCGTGAGGTCTTAGCCCACGGCGGCGATTGAGCACAATTGAATCGGCCTCTAAAGGGCTCATTTTAGGATCGCCGATCGTTGAAGCCAGGGCAAACATGACCCAAAGCAAGGAGTACAAATCGATTGCGAGCGATTGACGCGCACGTGCTTGCCCGTCGGCGAGTCATGATCATGGCGAGCGTCGCACTGGGCCTGACGCTGTTTCCAGCAATCGCCAAGAGCGCGGGACCGCCGGTTGCCGCCGCGCTGACCGCCCAGGACACGGCCGATTTGCAACGTATTGCCGCTTATCTGAACAGCATTCGGACAATGTACGCCCGCTTTCAACAAATAGCGGCGAATGGCGGGACTGCATCCGGTCAGTTGTGGATGGCTCGTCCTGGGAGGATGCGCTTCGAGTACGATCCCCCTACACAGATCCTACTGCTTGCCGACATGTTCTATGTTTATTACGTGGACAAGCAGCTAGTGCAAATGTCCAAGGTCGGCTTGAAGTCGACACCCGCGTGGCTGTTGTTACGGGACCCAATCACCTTTGATGACCTAATCGTCACGCGTTTCGAGCGGAGCCCAAACACCTTGCGAATCACTGTCGTGGAGAAAGCCGAGCCTGATAAGGGAAGTCTTACGCTGCTTTTCAGCGACCGTCCGTTAACGCTTCGACAATGGTCGATCGTCGATCAACAACGCAAGACCACGACCGTTTCCCTTTTTGATGAACGATTCGGTGTGGCGCTCGACCCCAAGCTGTTTGTATATCAAGATCCTTACGCGGCCTCCCGCCGCCAATACGAGCCCTGAGCTGACAGCGATGCCCTCCCGCAATGTGTCGGTCATCGGCATTCCGAGTTGCTTGCGCAAAGTCAACGAACGCACCTTCCACGGGGTCAATGAGAGGTATCCGAATGCCCTGTTGGATGCGACCGGATGCCTGCCGATCTTGATCCCCGCTGTCGGTTCGAAGGTCGATCTATGTGTGATACTCGACCGTGTCGACGGCTTACTGCTGACCGGTAGCCCATCGAATGTCCACCCCAACCACTATGGCGCCGAGCCCAGTCACCCGGATATCCTGCACGACCCGGATCGTGACGCGACGACGCTGCCGCTGATACGTGAGGCGGTCCAGCGTGACTTGCCGATCCTGGCAATCTGCCGCGGGATTCAGGAATTGAATGTCGCCCTCGGCGGCACGTTGCACCAGCGGGTACATGAGCTCCCGGGGCGTCTCAACCACCGCTCCCGGAAAGATTCGCCGGACGGCCCCTATGGTCCGGCCCACAGCGTGCTACTCACTCCTGGCGGTCTGCTGGTTTCGTTTGCTGGAACGGCTGAGGTGATGGTCAATTCGCTGCATTCGCAGGGGATCGATCACCTGGCGCCAAAGCTTCGGGTAGAGGCCGTCGCCCCCGACGGTCAGATCGAAGCGGTGAGCCTGCCTGGCGCCCGATTCGTCGTCGGAGTGCAGTGGCATCCCGAATTCAAAGTGCTCGAGAATCCGCTCTCGCAAGCTCTCTTTTCGGCATTTGCCGACGCCTGCGGTGCGCCCGTTGCGAGACCGTCGCTCTCCGTACGAGCGGCATGATTGCATTTCGATTAGTTCCACACGATTGCATGCGTTTTAGCTATTTCGGATATGCGCGAATCGAAGTTTGTTTTTGCTCGGGCGCACCCCATTTGCATCACTCGGAAGCGGAGAGAGTCAGCAAGCTCTCTTTAAGACGGTCCCGTTTCCCCTGCGGGTCCGATTTCCCCCAAACGCTTCTGACATGCTGGCGCCCGGTCTTCCCCCCCGACCGGGCGCCGTTGCCTTGGGCGGCAGGGTAGCTGTGGGCCTGCGGCTTGTCAGCTGGAATATCAACTCTATCCGGCTCAGGGTCGAGAACGTTTGTCGCCTTGTTGGGGAGTGGGCTCCGGATATCTTGTGCTTGCAGGAGACAAAGACACGGGACGAATTGTTCCCGCGCGAAGCTTTCGAGGCACTCGGCTATTGTCACATGCTCGTGCACGGGATGAAGGGATACAACGGTGTCGCCATCTTGTCCCGAGCGCCGTTCGCGTCCCGCGCGACCCGAGCTTGGTGTAACCGCTCCGATTGCCGTCACGCCATCGTCGAACTGCCCGGCGGCATCCAGCTGCATAATATCTATGTTCCAGCGGGCGGCGATTTACCCGACCCGGAGATCAACCCAAAATTCGCTCACAAGCTCCAATTTCTCGATGAAGTAACGGCGTGGTTTGCGGCAGAGCGGGACGACAGCCGTGCCATGATCGCCGTGGGAGACTTCAATATCGCTCCGTTGGAAACGGACGTCTGGTCGCACAAACAGCTCTTGACCGTGGTAAGCCACACTCCGGTTGAGGTCGAACGACTCGGAAAGTTGCAAAGGGTCGGAGGATTCGTTGACGCGGTCCGCCATTTCGTGCCGCCGGAGCGGCACTTGTATACGTGGTGGAGTTATCGCGCACGGGATTGGGCTGCTTCGGATCGCGGCAGGCGCCTCGATCACATTTGGGTGAGCCCGGCGCTGGTTGGCAATCTGGGCGAAGCCCTCGTTTATCGTGATAGCCGAGGTTGGAGTAACGCGTCAGACCACGTCCCGGTCATGATCTCGATCGGAAGCTGACCCGGCGGTAAAGATGATAGCGGCCCGGCTCGATGCTGTCGGGCAAAGGCAGGGCCTCCAATTCCTCGAAATCCAACCCCGGCTCACTTACGAGCACCCCATCCGGACGCAAGAGTGGTAAGATGAGAGGCCTAATTTCCCGCGCCAATCCATTGCTCGCTGCGATGTCGCCGTTGCCGGGATCAAGATGAGCGAGCGCCACGCGACCTGCGAGCCTTACTTGAGCCGCTGGAAGCGTCTCGCGCATATCTCCGAGCAAAAGAAATTCTGCAGGTGGAATGCAGTCCGGATGAGCCGCGACGGTCCGCTCGCACACGTAAATCTTGCGGGCGGGGAAAAGGTAACGAAGGTGATCGTAAGTTCGACCGTTGCCGAGCCCCAGTTCCAGCAAATCTCCGTCGAGTTCACGAACCAAGTGGGCAGCCAAGTTGAGGCAGGCGCGTTGAGCCTCAAGCCTTCGTATAAAACTATCGAGCCGGCTCACCGCGGAGATTACGCAGCGATACCTGCCGTTTCGCGCAATCGCTTGATTTCGGCAACCGCGGTGCTGAGCTGCTTATTTGTCGACTCGAGCCGATGAGCTAGTTCCTGCATGATCGAAACCGCCATGTTCGGGAATTCTCGGACCATTCGCATGAACGGTTCCCTGGCAATCCGCAGGGTGATCAGGCGATCTTTGGCGCGGACAGTTGCGGTGCGCGGTACGCTGGTAAGGATCGCGATCTCACCGACGATTTCGTTGGCGCCGAGCGTCGCAACAACGACCGGGCCGCCTGGGGTTTCGACAATCACGTCGGCCTGGCCTTCGATGATCAGATATGCAGCGTCGGCGGGATCACCCTGGCGAAACAGCTGCCTGCCGGCCTCGAAACCGGCCCGCTCGCTCATCAGGGCTAAGAGCTTGAGCTTTGTCGGCTCGATTTCTGCGAAGAAGGGTACCCGTCGAAGCAATTCGAATTCCTGCTTGAGACTCATTTCCTCCCTCCGCTAGCTCGCCATAGTTGCGGTTCGCTGGTTTCGCGCGGCGCGCTCGGTGTTGTACTCAAATAAAGTCTCCGCCGCCCGATTTGTCCCGCGACCGGAGGCTCTTCTTCGACTCCGCTTGAGGTCGACGGCACAGACCAGACGGTTGACGTTGTATGCGCTCTTCTCCCGATGGCCCCCAATTCCGGAAGTTTTTCCGCACCGTATGAGACTCGGCCGCAGCCGCGCACAAACCCGGAAATCACCGAGCCCGCTCCGAGCGCGAGAGGTCAAGCAGAAACAGTGTGGTCGATCGTGGCAGCGCGGGCGCATCCCCTTAGTCATCATGATCTTCATGAAAAGATCATTTCGCGGTCGCGCTGCTTATGCAATAGTTGAGTAACATGCGTCGGGTGTGAGAGGGCCCGTGTGACCGTTCGTCGTCATCATAAACGGGTGCTCATCTATAGCCACGACAGTTTCGGACTCGGTCACCTGCGCCGTTGCCGGGCGATCGCGCATTCCCTGGTTGACGCTGATCCCAGGGTTTCGGTTCTCATCCTATCCGGCTCGCCAATCGTCGGCAGCTTCGATTTTCGCTCCCGAGTCGATTTTGTGCGCGTGCCGGGGGTCATCAAGCTGCGCAACGGCGAATACGTCTCGCTCAATCTTCACATCGACATTGACGAGACGCTTGCGATGCGCTCGTCAATCATTCGGCATACTGCCGATATCTTCGACCCCGACCTGCTGATCGTCGATAAGGAACCGCTGGGCTTGCGTGGTGAGGTGCGCGAAACTTTAGATCTGTTGGAAAGACGCGGGACGGCTTTGGTCCTTGGACTGCGGGATGTGATGGACGATCCCGAGGCGCTCGAGAGCGAATGGGAGCGCAAACAAGCAGTCCCGGCGCTGGCAGATTATTACGATGAAATCTGGGTGTACGGCCTGCCACAAATCTGTGATCCGCTCGCCGGTCTTCCCGTGCCAATGACCGTGCGCGAGCGCATGGCGTTTACCGGATACCTGCGGCGCACCGCCGGGGACTTGCAGGTTACGCCGGAGATCTCTGAGATCATCGACAGCGAATTCCTGCTCGTAACCCCAGGGGGCGGTGGGGACGGCGAGGCGCTGATCGACCTCGTGCTGTCAGCCTATGAACATGATCCTGCGATCCCCCACCCCGCTCTACTCGTGTTCGGTCCCTTCATGCTGCCGGAACACAGGGCCGCCTTCGCCAGCCGCGCGTCTCGCCTCGGCAAGGTGAGGACCCTCACGTTCAATGCTCGGCTTGAAAACTTAATGGCGCGCGCCGCCGGTGTGGTGGCAATGGGCGGCTATAATACTTTCTGCGAAATCCTTTCTTTCGATAAGCGCGCGCTCATCGTGCCGAGGACCGCCCCACGACTGGAGCAGTTCATTAGAACTAAGCGCGCAGCCGGGCTCGGACTGCTGGCGATGCTGACTGAGCAAGAAGGTCACGATCCCCACGTTATGGCTACCGCGCTTCGTCGTCTAACAAAGCAACCGCGTCCCTCGGCCGTTTCCATTCCAGGGCTACTCGATGGCATGTCCGCGGTAAACCGCCTGGCTCGAAATTGGCTCGATCAGGGGCGGGTGGGTTGCTTCGCAGCGCGAGAGCGCTACGGGACATAGAGCGTGTCGGCAACAATCGGGGCAAGGCGCCGCATCGCCTTCATTCTGAAGGGCTATCCTCGACTCTCTGAGACCTTCATTGCCCAGGAGATTCTCGCGCTCGAGCGAAGGGGGCTCGAGATCCTCATTGTCTCATTGCGTCATTCGACGGATCGCGCGACACATCCCGTCCATCGCTTGATCCGGGCTACTCTGCTCTACTTGCCCGAATATCTCCACCGTGAACCCAGGCGCGTGTTTCTCAGCTGGCTGCATTCGCGACGACTTCCTGGATACAGCGCGGCGCGCGCGGCGTGGCTCGCCGACCTGGTCCGCGATCCGACCCCGAACCGCGTCCGCCGCTTTGGCCAAGCACTCGTGCTGGCGACCGAATTGCCTGACGACGTCCACCATCTTCACGCCCATTTTCTGCATACGCCTGCTTCCGTCACGCGTTATACCGCGTTGATCGTCGGTCTGAGCTGGACGGCGTCAGCGCACGCCCGAGATATATGGACGCAGCCGGATTGGGAAAAGCGCGCAAAGCTCGCGGAAGCAGGATGGGTGGTGACTTGTACCGAGACGGGGCGGCGTCATCTGGCTGAGCTGGCCGACAAACCGGACGCTGTATGGCTTTGCTACCACGGACTCGATTTCTCTCGTTTTCGATCAGCGCCACCCCGTCGGAGCAACCGCGACGGCAACGACCAGCAGCGGCCGGTATTGATCCTCTCGGTCGGCCGGACTGTTGCAAAGAAGGGTTTTGATGACCTGCTAGAGGCCCTTTCGCTGCTGCCTAGTGGTCTTGAATGGCGGTTCATCCATATCGGCGATGGTACACTCAGCAGAGAGCTAAGGCGCCAGTCTGAGCGCCTCGGTCTGTCGCGCCGAATTGAGTGGCGAGGGGCCGTGGCTCAGCCGGAAGTCGTCGCGGCATATCGAGAGGCCGATCTGTTTGTCCTCGCCTCGAAGGTCGCCGGGGACGGCGACATGGACGGCCTCCCCAATGTGCTGATTGAAGCCCAGAGCCAAAGGCTCGCTTGTGTTGCAACCGAAGTGTCGGCGATTCCGGAGCTGATCGAGCACGGTGTGACCGGGCTGCTAACGCCGGCCGGCAACCCGGTTGCGCTCGCCCGCGTGTTGAAAAGCCTAATCCAGGATCCCGCCAGGCGCGCGCGGCTCGGCGCCGCCGGTCAACGCCGCGTCCGCGAACTCTTTTCAATGGAGCGCGGTATCGACCTGCTCGCAACGCGCTTCGGATTCAATGCCGCTCCTGCTGCGCGCATCCAGACGAGCGGGCAGATGCTCTCTCATGCGTTAGGGGCCGTCCCTTCGTGAGTGAGAGCGCCGCCCGAACGAAATGCGGATTGCTTTCTACGCACCCTTGAAGCCGCCCGATCATCCAATACCCTCGGGAGACCGTCGGGTCGCGCGCCTTTTTGTTTCGGCTTTGAGCGCCGGCGGGCATGCGGTCTTTATTGCATCACGCTTTCGAAGTTATGACGCGCGGGGCGACCGCATAAGGCAAGCCAGACTAGCTTCCCTCGGCGGACGTCTCGCCGAACGGTTGCTGCACCGCTACCGGCAGGCACCAGACACGGCTCCGGAACTTTGGTTTACCTACCACCTCTATCACAAGGCTCCGGATTGGTTGGGTCCGGTGATCGCCGAGGAGATCGGCATCCCCTATGTCGTCGCCGAGGCGTCCGACGCGCCAAAGCAAGCCCGGGGCTCTTGGGCTATGGGTCGTGATGCATCGGCTCGCGCGATCAGTCGCGCGGACGCGGTGATCGGGTTAAACTCCGCCGATCAGGGATCCGTCTTGCCATTGCTGCAAGACGCCGCGCGGTGGATTTCCCTCAAGCCATTTGTCGACACCGCCTCCTTCGGCGGGCGAAGGCGGTCGCATGCCGGGCCGCCGCGGTTGATCGCGATCGGCATGATGCGCTATGGTGACAAGCTCGCTTCCTATCAAATTCTCGGGGATGCTTTATCCCACCTTCTCGATCTGTCCTGGTCGTTGGAGGTGGTGGGTAATGGGCCGGCGCGAAGGGGCGTTGAGGATGCGCTCAGTCCTATCAAAACGCGCGTGACCTGGACCGGAGCGATCGGATCCACGGCAATTGCCGAGCGATTGGCCGCGGCTGATCTGTGTGTGTGGCCGGCTATCGACGAGGCGTTCGGCATGGCCCTACTCGAAGCTCAGGCGAGCGGATTGCCGGTCGTTGCTGGGGCCGGGGGCGGTGTCGGCGATATTGTCGTGCCGGGTATTACCGGACTGCTGACGCCGCCCGGTGATGTGGCGGCCTTTGCCGACGCGGTCCGAAGGCTAGTGTTGGACCGCGGGCAGCGCCTTGCGTTCGGCACCGCCGCGAGACATCGTGTCAGGTCAGAGCACGACATTTTCAGCGCGGCTCAGCGCTTGAACTTGGTGCTGAAGCAACTTCGGCAGCCCCAACACGGGTCGTCAGGCGCCCCACACTGATATGACGGGTTGCGTCCTATTCTACGTGCAGCATTTGCTCGGGATCGGGCATCTGCAGCGCGCGTTACGAATCGCCGGGGCGCTCAAGCGCGAGAGGCTGCGGGTGACTCTGGTTTCGGGAGGAGAGCCTGTGGCAACCCTGGCAAATGCCCCCGCAGATCAAGTTATTCAACTACCGCCGGTTAGAGCCAAGGATGCAGGCTTCAAGGAACTTGTCGATCACGAGGGCCGGCCGGTTGACGATAGGTTGCGGGGCGCGCGGCGTTCGGCGCTGCTCGCCGTTTTCGCGGCTGTTCAGCCCGAAGTTATCTTGATCGAGGCATTTCCATTCGGCCGCCGTGCATTTCGCTTCGAGCTTGATGCTCTGATAGATGCGGCTTGGTCGCACCGCCCGCGGCCACTCTTGGTCTGCTCGCTTCGCGACATCGTGGTCGCGCCTCATGACCCACTTCGGCTTCGCGATATCGTCGACCGCGTTCGCGCAAAGTTCGATTTTGTTTTGGTTCATGGGGATCCCAACTTTCTTCCGCTTGAAGCAAGCTTTCCCGCCGCAACGGAAATCGCGGACCAGCTGATCTATACCGGCTATATCGGCGAGACGAACGGAACCTGCGCAGATCAGCACCTCGGCACGGATGAGGCGGTGGGTCGGGACGAGGTGATAGTTTCGGTTGGGGGAGGCGCGGTCGGCGGCACTCTACTTTCGACCGCTCTCGAGACGCGTCGGCGAGGAGTCCTGGCTGACGTTACCTGGCGCTTGCTTGCTGGCCCGAATCTGCCAGAGGCAGAATTCCGCATCCTGAGGAGCGGCTTGCCCGAGGGTATCATTCTCGAGCGTTACCGCCTCGATTTCCCGCAACTGTTGCGACGCTGCCGGGTGTCGATCAGCCAAGCGGGCTACAATACGATATTAGACCTCCTCAAGGCTCGAGCAGCCGCTGTTGTCATTCCGTTTGCAGCGCAACGCGAGACCGAGCAGAGCCTTCGCGCGGAACGGCTGGCTGCGCGCGGCATGCTGGAGCTTATTCGTGAGACTGAGCTGTCGCCTGAGACACTCGCCAGTGCCATTGATCGCGTAATCGGTCGGCGCCCGGCGATGATCCCGATCGCCACCGAGGGCGCTCGACGGACTGCCGCCCTGATCGCGGAGATGATCCGCAAACGCCGCCTACCAACTGGTTCAGGGATTTTGTCTCGCGGCGGACAAGCGGTATAGTGGTCACTTTGTGAACGCTGCCGCGGGTTGCGCCGGTGATCGCTGCGGGATGGCCCGATTTGGTTGACGAGCTCGACCGCTGGCAAGAAGGGGGCCGGGTGGCAAAGCTGTGGTGGCGTGACGATGATGCAACTGCGCCAAGCCTCGCGCTCGACCGTCTGATTTCTATCGCGGGGAAGATCCCGGTCGCGCTGGCGGTGATCCCGGCCCTAACGCAACCCGAGCTCGCAGAACGCCTTTCCTACTACGCCCGATTGGACCGGCAATCGGAGATCTTGGTCCTTCAGCATGGCTGGTGTCATGTGAGCCATTCCGCCACCGGGAAAAAAAGTGAATTCCCAGCGGGGCGCTCTGATTTCGACATCCGTTTCGAGCTGGCTGCTGGGAGAGAGCGGCTGAGTGAGTTGTTCGGCACGCGAGCTTTGCCCGTCCTTGTACCTCCCTGGAACCGCTTCGATGACTGTTTTTTGCCGCTTCTCGGCGGGTGTCGGCTCTTTGCAATCTCACGCGCAAAGCCGAGACGGAGTTTATGGCCGGTTCCCTTTGTTTTCGAGGTGAACGTCCATGTCGACCTGGTCGGCTGGGCCGCCGACCGCGGCTTCATCGGAGAAGAAGCAGCGCTCGGTGCCCTGGTTACCTACCTACGCGAGTGCCGCTTGGGTGGGCGCGCCGACGAGCCGACTGGAATCCTAACGCATCACCTCGTTCAGGATGAAAGGACAGATGAGTTCGTTCAGCGGTTACTCGAGGTGACAGACAAGCATGCCGGTGCGCATTGGCTCGACGCGCGCGAGGTTTTCGCCGAAGCGATGCCGGTTGCGATATGAGCCGCCATGTGTACCCAACCTCGGCTATGCTCGGCGATTATGCCCGGGCCGCGGCCGGGCTCTTGCCGACCCTCGCAATTCTCGCAATCGCGCCGCTCGGCTCAGTCGGCGCAACCGCGCTGGGCGGTTTGGCTGCCCTGTTCGCCATATTTGGCATCCGAACGGCCCTTAGACATGCAATCCAGGTCGAGTTGACTCAAGGAGCCCTGCGGGCGAGCGGGCTGCTTCGGGCGTCCATCTCCCTGACCGACCTCGACAAGATGAAGATTGCTTATTATTCGACTCGCCGCGATCGCCGCAACGGATGGATGCAGCTCGAGCTTCGTTCCGGATCCTCGACGCTGCATCTCGACAGCCGTATCGAGGGCTTCACTCAGCTGGTCGAGGTCTCGGCGCGAGCTGCTGAGAGGTGCGGTCTGTCCTTGAACCTCGCAACTCTCGCGAACTTGGAAGCTCTCGGGGTAAAGATGGGACCCAGCGAAGACCGCCTTGGTCACGCATCGGGAAGTGTGGCGTGACTGATCTTCTGCAGATCCGGGATCTTCATGTTCGCTTTGCGGCACCTGGCGGCTTCATCCGCGCGGTGACCGGTGTCTCATTCCGCGTCCGCCCACAATCCATCGTGGCGCTGGTGGGTGAATCGGGGTCGGGGAAATCGGTCGTCAGCCAAACGATTCTTCGCATCCTCCCTCGCAGCGGCATCATAACGCGCGGAGAGATTTTGTTCGCCGATCCTCGCCTCGATGGCGAAATCGTAGATATCGTGAAATTACCGACCGACAGCGAGGAGATGCGTTCAATACGCGGCGGCAGAATTTCGATAATCTTTCAGGAGCCGATGACCTCGCTCTCGCCGCTGCACACGGTCGGCAATCAAGTCGGTGAGGCGTTGCGGCTTCATCGACCTGTCACCGCGTCGCAGGCGATTGAACTGACAGAGGAGATGCTGCGCCTAGTCGGCTTTCCCGATCCCAAGCGAGGCTCGCGCAGTTATCCATTCGAGTTGTCAGGCGGCTTGCGCCAGCGGGCCATGATCGCAATGGCGCTGGTCTGCCGACCGGCTCTGCTGATCGCCGATGAACCGACCACAGCTCTGGACGTTACGATTCAGGCGCAGATCCTAAAGTTGACGGCCGAGTTGCAGCGTGAGCTCGGTATGGCTGTCCTTTTGATCACCCACGACCTCGGTGTCGTCGCCAATGTCGCCGAGGAGATCGTCGTCATGTATCGCGGCGAGGTCGTGGAGAGCGGCACGCTCGATGATATCTTTCGCAGGGCGCAGCATCCTTATCTAAAGGCGTTGTTGCGCGCAGTTCCTCGCTTCGACATGAAGCCTGGGGAGCGACTTGTGCCCATCCGCGAGATCTCGCCCGGAAGCGCGCCGCATTTGATGGCCGAGAAGAGGATGTGGCCTGCGGACGCGGCCGGACCGCTGCTTGAGTGCAATGAAGTCACAAAGACCTATACGATCCGCAAAGGCGGGCTGTTTGCGCGCAGAAAATCGGGTCCGCTCATTACCGCAGTCGACGGTGTCAGTATAAAGATCGAGCGAGGGGAATGCCTCGGCCTCGTCGGCGAAAGCGGTTGCGGTAAAACGACACTCAGTAAGCTGCTGTTGCGCGCGGTTGCTCCGGATTCGGGCACGATCACTTTCAACGATCACGGCCGACTTATCGATGTCCTCTCGTTGGAGGGGGAGGACTTGAAGCAGTTCCGACGCCAGGTTCAGTTCATATTTCAGGATCCTTTCGGATCGCTGAACCCGAGAATGACGGTCTACGACATAATCGAGGAGCCACTGGTTATTCACCAGATCGGTGACGCTCGGTCACGTCGGGAGATGGTGCATGAGCTCGTCGCTCTTGTCGGGCTCGATTTTCGGCACCTGAAGCGTTATCCGCACAGCTTTTCCGGAGGACAGCGCCAGCGCATTGGCATCGCGCGGGCACTGGCATTGCGGCCTGCCCTCGTGATCTGCGACGAGCCGACCTCGGCCCTTGATGTTTCTATTCAGGCTCAGATCTTGAACTTATTGATGGATTTGAAGCAGAAATTATCGCTTACATATTTGTTTATTTCGCATAATCTCGCCGTCGTCGACTATATCGCCGATCGGATTGCAGTCATGTGCGCCGGCAGAATCGTCGAAATCGCCGATCGCGCTACGTTGTTTCGCAATCCGGTTCACCCATACACCCAGGCCCTGCTTACGGCCGTGCCGGCCCCCGACCCGGCCCAAAAGCTGGATTTCGATCAGTTGCTCGCCGATAAGGCGTCGGACCCGTATGCGTGGCCCGAGCCCTTCCGCCGCGACCCCGCTAGCTCAGTTCAGTTGCTCGAGATAGCTCCAGGTCATTGTGTTGAAGCCAGCGCCCCACCTGTTCCGCTAAGCGCTTGGGCGACACACCGCGCCCGGGCATAACTCCACGGAGTGGGCCCACTGTGATCCACCTAAGCCGGCGCGAGCTCCTTCAAGGCGGTGTCGCGCTTGGTATTACACTCGCAACATCGGATACGTTCGCGGAAGAGTTAAAGGAAACGCCGCTCTTCGCTGAAGATCTAGCGAGTGGAAGCCTCCCTGCCGTTGGCGAGCGGGTACCGAAAGAACCCGCGGTGGCCGAGTTGGACACCATCGGGAAGCCGGGGGGCGAATTGCGGATGCTGATGGCGGGTCCTAAAGACACTCGCATGATGGTGGTTTACGGTTATGCGCGGCTGGTCGGGTACACGCCCTCGCTCGATCTGGTGCCCGATATTTTGAAAGCGATTGAGGTGCAAGATAATCGTGTGTTCACTATGCACTTACGTAAAGGACACAAATGGTCGGATGGTCATCCCTTTACCTCAGAAGACTTTCGCTATTGGTTCGAGGACGTCGCGCAGAACAAATATCTCTCTCCCTCGGGAATGCCTATCACACTGATGCCGCAGGGCGAGGGGCCGCGTTTCGAGGTCTTGGACGAGACGACGATCCGCTACAGCTGGACTCACCCGAACCCGTTGTTCCTCCCCAATGTCGCCGGACCGGATCCGCTCTTTATCTACCGAGCGTCCCACTATTTGAAGCAATTCCATCAGAAATACGCTGACAAGGCGACTCTCGAAGCTCGAGTGAAGCAGGCAAAGCAGCGCAATTGGGCCGCGTTGCATAACAAACTAGATACGATGTATCGCGATGACAACCCCGACCTGCCGTCACTGGATCCGTGGATACCAAAGACTAGACCTCCAGCTGATCGCTTTATATTTGAAAGAAACCCCTACTACTACCGGATCGATAAGGAAGGGCAGCAGCTTCCGTACATTGACCGGGTTGTCCTGTCGATCGCCGACAGCAAGATCATCCCTGCTAAGACCGGCGCAGGAGAAAGCGATCTTCAGGGGCGCTATCTGCGCTTCGACAACTATACGTTCCTTAAGGCGGGAGAAGAGCGCAATCACTACAAAGTCTGGCTATGGCGCACGGGCCCCGGCAGTCAGCTTGCCCTCTATCCCAATCTCAACACCAACGACGAGATCTGGCAGAGCCTGATGCGCGACTTGCGTTTTCGCCGTGCCCTCTCTCTCGCGGTCAACCGCCATGAAATTAATCAAGCAATATATTTCGGGCTAGCGATCGAAGGCCAGAACACGGTGTTGCCTAAGAGCCCGCTCTACCAGGCTCAATATCGGTCGGCCTGGGCGCGCTTTGATGTGCCGGAGGCTAATCGCCTATTGGATCTGATCGGGTTGACAAAGCGGGACAGCGACGGCACCCGCCTGCTCCCCGACGGGCGTCCGATGGAGATCATAGTCGAGAATTCGGGGGAGTCGACCGAGCAATCTGACGTGCTCGAGCTGATCCGCGATTCATGGCGGCTAGTCGGAATCAAGGTGTTTGCCAAACCGTTGCAGCTGACGCTCTTCCGACGGCGGGTCTTTTCGGGCGAGACGGTGATGTCGATCGATAAGGGGATCGAGAATGGTCTTGCTACCGCGGCAATGTCCCCTTGGGAGTTCGCGCCGACTACGCAGCAGCAGCTGGAGTGGCCCAAATGGGGCCAATACTACGAGACGAAGGGTACCGCCGGCGAACCTCCCAGCCTCCCCTCCGCCACTCGGCTGAAGGAACTCTACGAGGCATGGCTCGCGGCTACCTCCCAGCAGGATCATACGCGGATTTGGAGAGAAATCCTTCAGATCTGGGCCGATGAGGTCTTTTCGATGGGCACCGTTGCCGGCGTGCTGCAGCCGATTGTCGTAAACTCGAAACTCCGTAATGTCCCCGAACAGGGGATCTACAATTGGGATCCGGGGGCCTATTTTGGGATCTACAAACCGGATGGGTTCTGGTTCGACCTTTCCGAGGCTCCGGCGAAATCGGCCTCAGTGACGACTTCGCCGAGTCCGTCTCGGTAGGAAAGCGCTACCGATGCTCAGCTACCTTGTACACCGCATTTTGATCATGATCCCGACCTTGATCGCGATCAGCATCGTCATATTCACGATCATCAACCTGCCGCAAGGCAATTACTTCACCACCTACGTCGCCGAGCTGCAGGAGTCGGGAGAGGCCGCGGATCTCGCTAAGATTCAATTCTTAGAGCGGGAGTACGGCCTGGACCGCCCGCTGTGGCAGCAATACATCTATTGGGCGTTCGGTCTACTGCGCGGCGATATGGGCTATTCTTTTGCCTACAATCTGCCAGTGAACACGGTGGTCGGCGATCGCCTGTTTCTTTCTTTCCTTGTCTCGTTCACCACGATTATCTTCACATACGTGGTGGCGTTTCCAATCGGAGTCTATTCGGCCACCCATCAATACAGCTGGACCGACCATCTTCTGACATTGTTGGGCTTTCTCGGGCTGGCAACGCCGAGCTTTCTGCTGGCGCTCATCCTGCTTTATCTAGCCAACGTGTATCTCGGGATTTCCATCGGCGGACTGATGGATCCACAATACATTGACCAACCATGGAGCTTCTCAAAGGTCCTTTCGGTCGCCGCTCACCTCTGGATCCCGGTAATCGTTATCGGGTCAGCTGGGACTGCGAGTATGATCCGTCGGTTGCGAGCCAATTTGCTTGACGAACTGCAAAAGCAGTATGTCGTTACGGCGCGCGCGAAGGGTCTGCATCCCCTGAAATTACTGTTCAAATATCCATTACGGATGGCCCTCAATCCGTTCATCTCCGACATTGGGTCGCTGTTGCCGCATGTCATCTCCGGCGCTGCGATCGTCTCGATTGTAATGTCCTTGCCGACGACCGGACCGATGCTGTTGGATGCCCTGCGCAGCCAGGATATGTATCTTGCGGGTTCGTTTTTAATGTTTATGGCTTTTCTGACGGTAATCGGCGTATTTCTGTCGGATCTGGCACTTGCCGTGCTGGATCCGCGTATTCGCCTTCAAGCGGGCCGTCGCGAATGACCGATATGATCTTCGCGGATGATCTTCCGCGCGACCGGGGCGGCTCCGCGCCGGCGCCCGCCCCTGATCCGTTGCCTCACTACGTCTCCGACGCGCCATTCGATCCTTACTCAGTCGAGAGGATGACGCCGGCGCAGGAGCGCTTTTACATGGCCTCCGAATGGCGAATGATGTGGTGGAAGCTGCGCCGCCACCGGGTCGCCGTTTTGTCGGGCGCCATTCTGCTTACGATGTATATCTCGATCCTGTTCAGCGAGTTTCTTGCACCCTATGGTCTCGATGCGCGAAATACGGATTTCATCTATGCGCCACCGCAGCGCGTTCGGATCTTGGATAAAGGCCGGCTCGTCGCCCCTTTTGTTTACGGCTACGATTATCGGCTGGACATGAATACTCTGGAGCGGGTCTATACGCCCAATCCGAGCAAACGGGAGCCGATACGGTTCTTCTGCCGTGGCGAAGAATATCGGTTCTGGGGCCTATTTCCCGCCGATTTACACCTGATTTGCCCGGCTCATAACGGGCAACTTTTTTTGGCCGGTACCGATCGGCTGGGGCGCGATCTGTTGTCGCGCATGATTTACGGAGCACGCATTTCGCTGACTGTTGGTCTTTTTGGGGTGGCCGTCAGCTTCACCCTCGGGATCTTAATCGGCGGCATCGCCGGGTATTACGGCGGCTGGACCGACATCCTGATCCAACGCGGCATCGAGGTCATCCAATCGTTTCCCCATCTACCGCTGTGGATGGCCTTATCGGCGATACTTCCCGTCAGCTGGAGCCCGATCCTGGTATATATCGGCATCACGATGATCCTCGGCATGATCGAGTGGACTCATCTCGCCCGGGCCGTGCGGTCTAAGCTACTCTCGCTGCGCGAGGAGGATTTTTGCACCGCGGCTGTGCTGATGGGTGCGAGACCCTCGCGGATAATTCGCCGTCATCTGCTGCCGAGCTTCATGAGTCATCTGATCGCTTCGGCGACCCTGATGGTCCCAGGCATGATCCTGGGGGAAACGGCGCTTTCTTTCCTCGGTCTCGGATTACGGCCGCCGATGACCAGCTGGGGAGTGCTGCTCAACGAAGCACAAAATATCAATGTCGTGGCGCTCTACCCATGGCTGATGCTTCCGGTTGCCTCCGTCATCATCACGGTCCTCGCCTTCAATTTTTTCGGGGACGGGCTGCGCGATGCCGCCGACCCATATCATTGAGTGGAACTGCGCGAGTTCACATCGGACGCAGTTAGCGAGCTGTTGAAGTCGTTTGAAACCACTTGTGAAGTGAGGCGCGCGGTTCTTGCCCTCCGTCATCACAACCCTGCTGCTATTTGCTCCGGGCAGCCGAGCTTTGGCCGAGGACGAACCCGCAGGCAGGGCTTTTGCCGCCGCTGTCAACTATACCCGTCAAGGTTGGCGTGCTGCAGAAACCTGCTGAAATATCTGGCCCGGGGCTTGCGCCGGTTCACGGTAACCAATTGACCGCGACCCCATCGGCCAGACACCCATTGTTCAAAGGCGCACTCCTCGCGCTTGAGGTCTCGCTCTATCGGAGCGGCACCTCACGGGATTGCGGCTCGAACAAGGTTGACTTTGCGGTCCCGCGAGCACGCGGCGACCAAAGCGCCTCGCAGCTTCGCCCACAACACACTCGCCTTCGCCAAACCTCAGCGGAGCCGGTCGCCGACACGGCCCGGGGCCGGTCATTTGTCGCCACCGCCTGACGATGCGCCTCCGCCCATGGAGAACGCTGCAGTAGACCTAGCGAAGCGGCCAGAAGTTCATTCCATTTTACCCTTATCCCCCCGCTCCGCCGGCGTTTGGCTTCGGGTCCGACTATCCGGATCCCTGGCCGCCGCCGAATCCGGGCTTCTACCGATAGATCGCTGCCGCTAAAATCGGCAGAATTAAAGTAGGTGAGGAAATGATCAAACGTTTTCATGCGCTTTATGTCGGCCAGATAGAGCTCGACGACATCGGCCCTCACGGCACGCCCGCTAACGAACGGCGCTACTCGAACGACCGTCTCAGCGAGGTATTCTGGACCGCCCGCGATGTCGCACGAGTGATGGACGAACTCGGGTATTACGCCTTTTGGACCGCCGAGCATCATTTCCAGCGAGAAGGCTACGAATGCCTGCCGAACCTGATCCAGCTCGGGCTGTGGCTCGCCACCCAAACTCGACGGCTCAAATTCGGCTGCGCGTTCAACATCCTGCCGATGTGGCATCCGATCCGACTGGCGGAGGATTACGCGATGGCCGACATTGTCACCGACGGCCGCGTGATCATGGGCGTCGGCCGCGGCTATCACACGCGCGAAGTGGAGACCTTCGGTGCGCCGCTGCTCGACGCCGAAGCAAACCGCGAGCTGTTCGAAGAGCAGCTCCAGCTGCTGTTGAAATGCTTCACCGAGGAGGCGTTTCATCACAAGGGCAAGTATTACGAATGTCCGCCGGCGGTGCCCTATCGTGGCTACAAGCTTGAAGAAATCACGATGGTGCCGCGGCCCAAGCATCTCCCGGTCCAAGTCTGGATGCCGATCGCCAGTGGTCGGACCATCGATATGATGGCGAGATATGGCTTGAAGGCGATGGTCACTTTGAACGGCGAGAAAATTCTCGACGACGTAGTGCGCGCCTTTCACGCCGCCTGTGTCCGGCACGGGCGCGCGATAGACCTTGGCCAGGATATGATCTGGGGGGCGGGGCTCTACATTGCCGACACTCGGGAGGAGGCGATGCGGCGGGTCGAGCCGTCACACGACGAACGCTACAAATGGTTCGCTCCGTTCGGCTTTGTCCGCTATGCCGACGAGCAGGGGCGGACTTGGGGGACGCCCGGAGCCCCCGCGCAAGTGCCGTCGCTGCGCGACGGGGTAGAGCAGAAGGCGTGGTTCTGTGGTCCGCCGGCGCAAATCATCAACGGCATCAAATCGATCGAGGCAAAGTATCCTGGTCTCGAAGACTTCATGATTCACTGGGCCGAGGGCTTGCCGCCCGAGGAGTTCAAGGATCAGTTGCGGCGGTTCGCCAAGGAGGTCATGCCGGCTTTCAACCCGAGCTGACATTGCGCAGCCCGCGCTCTTGAGCAGCGGGCCGGCCGCCAACATCTGTGTGGTTTCGGCGGCGAGTTGATCCGAGAGAATTGTGCATGCGCACGCTACAGCCGGTCCGCGGCACCCAAGATCTTCTGCCCGAGACGGCGCGGCGCCACCGGCGGGTCTCGGAGACTGCCCGCGCGCTGGCCGAGCTTTGCGGCTTTGCCGAGATGGCAACGCCGATCTTTGAGTTCACTGAGGTCTTCAGCCGGCCGATCGGCGAGACCAGCGACATCGTCACAAAGGAGATGTACAGCTTTGTCGATCGGGGCGGCGAGGAGATCACCTTGCGACCCGAGAACACCGCTGGCGTCGTTCGCGCGCTGCTGTCAAACGGACTCATTCAAAGCACGCCGCTCAAATTCTTCTACAGCGGGCCGATGTTCCGCTACGAGCGGCCGCAGAAGGGGCGCTTGCGGCAGTTCCACCAAATCGGCGTCGAGCTGATCGGAGTGGCGCAGCCGCAGGCCGATATCGAGGTCATCGCGCTTGGCAGCCGCATCCTCGATGCGCTAGGGGTGCGCCAAAATACTGTGCTCGAACTCAACACACTTGGCGACCCAGAGAGCCGGGCGGCCTATCGAGAAGCGCTCGTTGCACATTTTTCGGCCCGTCTCTCCGAGCTGTCTGAGGACAGCCGCCGCCGGCTCGAACGCAACCCACTGCGCATCTTCGACTCCAAAGAGGAAACCGACCGGCGCGTAAGCGTGGAAGCACCGGCCTTCGACAAATTTTTGAACGCCGTTTCCCGCGATTTCTTCGCGCAGGTGCGCGACGGACTCGATCGCCTCGGGATCCCTTATCGGCTCAACCCGCGCCTGGTACGCGGCCTCGATTACTACAGCCACACGGCATTCGAATTCGTGACCTCCGATCTGGGCGCTCAGGGCACCGTCATCGGCGGTGGCCGCTATGATGGCCTCGTCGAAATGATGGGCGGCGCGGCCACCCCGGGCGTGGGTTGGGCCGGGGGGATCGAGAGACTGGCAATGCTGATCCCCGAACCTCCGAGCCCGCGACGGCCGATCGCGGTGGTACCGATCGGGGAAGCTGCCGAAGCGGCGGCGCTGACTTTAGCCGAAGTGCTCAGAAGCAATGACTGTGCTGTGGATCTCAGCTACTCGGGCAACCTCGTCCGCCGCATGCGACGCGCGAACCGCATTAATGCTCGCGCCGCGGTGCTGATCGGCGAGGACGAGATCGCCCGCCATGTCGTCGCGCTACGTGATCTCGATAGCGGCGAACAAGTCGAGGTCCCGATGGATCTGTCGTTGAGCGAATTGCGTGCACGACTTCAGGCATTGTACAGCTGAGGGCGCGCGATGGAAGGGGCCCTTGAAGCTCATTTGGAGCAGCTTACCCGCCGGCATTCGGAGCTGCGCGAGGCGCTGGCCGGCAGCGGACTGAGCGGCGCCGAGTTTGCGAAATTATCGCGAGAATACAGTGAGCTCAGCCCGATCGTCGAGAGCATCGACGTGCTGCGGCGAGCCCGCGAAGAGCTCGCATCCCTCGCGGATATCGCCAAGACAAGCGAAGACGTCGAATTGCGGCAGCTCGCTGAGGAAGAGCTACACGCGCTGCGGGAGCGTCTTCCGGCGCTAGAGCAACGTGTGAAGGCGGCGCTTGCGCCGAAAGATGTCGATGATCAGCGCAACGCGATTATGGAGGTCCGCGCAGGCACCGGCGGTGAGGAGGCCGCCTTATTCGCCGCCGAGCTTTTTCGGATGTATCAAAGATACGCGACGCTTAAGGGGTGGCGTTTCGAAATTCTCGATCTCTCCGAGACTGGCCTCGGCGGCTTCAAGGAGGCCAGTGCGTTGATCAGCGGTCGGGACGTTTTTGCCAGGCTGAAGTTCGAGTCCGGTGTGCATCGTGTACAGCGGGTCCCAGAGACGGAGGCAAGCGGTCGCATCCATACCTCCGCGGCCACCGTTGCCGTACTTCCCGAAGCCGAGGAGGTCGACGTTCGGATTGACGAAAAGGATTTGCGCATCGACGTTTATCGGGCCAGTGGACCCGGAGGTCAGTCGGTAAATACCACGGACAGTGCGGTGCGGATCACGCATATCCCGACCGGCTTGGTCGTAATTCAGCAAGACGAAAAATCGCAGCACAAGAACAAGGCGAGGGCGCTGAAGGTGCTTCGATCGCGCCTTTACGACATGGAGCGGCAAGCGCGCGACAGTGCGAGAGCTGCTCAGCGGAAAAGCCAAGTCGGGAGTGGAGATCGATCGGAGCGGATCCGTACCTATAACTTCCCGCAAGGCCGAGTCACCGACCATCGGGTGAACCTGACGCTGTACAAGCTCGACAAGGTCCTCAGCGGTGAGGTGCTGGACGAGATTATCGACGCCCTCCTCGCCGAGGATCAAGCTGCAAAGCTCGCTACAATGGAGGCCTGAGCTTGATCACGCCGACGCGTGCCTCACTTCTCTCCGAGGCCGCCGCGGCGATGTCCGCAGCCGGGTTCGACGAGCCGCGGCGCCAGGCACGCCGATTGCTTGCTGCGGCGCTTAACATCTCGCCGGCTCAACTTTTCTGTGACGCCGATCTCCCGGTGGCGCGCCAGCAAACCGAGGTTTTCAAGGCGATGCTAAGCCGAGTAATCAACCGCGAGCCGCTAAGCCGCATTCTTGGACGGCGCGAATTCTGGGGTTTGGAATTTAGCTTGTCGTCCGGTACCCTAGACCCGCGGCCAGCTACGGAAACTGTCGTCGAGGCGATGCTGAGTCGCAAGGCAGATCGAGATGCGCCCCTTCGTTTGCTCGATCTTGGTACCGGTTCGGGTTGCCTGCTTTCAGCTCTGCTGAGCGAATTCCTGCGCGCGAGCGGTGTCGGCATCGACATCACCGAGGCAGCAGTCAGGACTGCTGCCCAAAACGCAGCGAGGCTTGGCTTGGCCGACCGCGCGCTATTCTGCGTCGGAGATTGGGCAAGCGCGCTCTCGGGAAAATTCGATGCTATCGTTGCCAATCCGCCCTATATCCCGCGCCGAGATCTTCCACTGCTGCCTACCGAGGTTGTCGCTTACGACCCATGGCAGGCGCTCGACGGCGGAGAGGACGGCTTGGCGGCGTACCGGGCGATAGCCGTGCAAATTCCCACACTGCTCGCTTCGGACGGGATCTTTGTTACCGAGCTTGGTGTTGCCCAGGCGGATGAGGTCGCCGCAATTATGGAGGCTGCTGGCCTGGTACATGACGGGCTCGATTTGGATCTGGCCGGCATCGCGCGCTGCCTGACAGTGCGGGCGCCTCCCCCCTTTCCTCAAAGCAAAAAATGATTGGCACGAGCAGCTGTCCCGTCTAGGGTGGGAAGTGCTCGGGCTGGCGCCGCCGCATAAGGCGGTAATGCCAACCTAAACCGCCCGAGAGGGGCTAGGGGGAATGCTCCAGCCGGACCGAGGTCCGATGTTGTTTACCGGAATCAGACAGGTGTCATGAGACCAGGACCAAACAAACGCTCGCGCGGCCGCAACAACGGCAACAATCCGCACCACAACCGCCCGCGGATGCCTCATCGAATTCAGACCTTTGATAGTAACGGTCCAAACGTAAAGATCCGCGGCAACGCATACCAAGTGTTTGAACGCTACGTCGCACTCGCCCGTGAAGCGGCTGCAAGCGGTGATCGGATCGCGGCCGAAAACTTGTATCAGCACGCAGAACACTACTTCCGCGTCATGAACGCGAATGGCGAGGCCAATTTGCACGGCGCGCCGCGTCCAAGCACGCCGGCCGATAGCGATATCGGCTCCGTTGATGGTGATCGCCACGGGTCGGAGGAGACCGTCGGGCAACCCTCGCCGCCGGCTTCGCCGGCAGACGATCAGCCGCCTGGCTTTTAAAGTTGGGAGCTCGGCTTCGCCCAGCTATTCGGGTTAGGGACCTTACCCTTCCTGATCCGCACCTACGATGAGATGGCATTCGCGCACTTGATGGCGCGGAATTCGCAGCGTGTCGGGCGGATTTAGCTGGCGTAGGACGAGTACGTCGCCCTCCCAGCCGACAAATTGCTTGATCAAAACCGCCTGTCCCTCTTTGTAGACGACGACATCCCGACCCCGAGTTGGTGGCTTGAACGGATTGACGTGCAGCAACCAGCCCGGCTCGTACCTCGGCTGCATACTGTCGCCAAGCATGTAAATGGCATAAGCCGAGCGCACGCCGCCCAGGTTCGCAGGTCGCGCCGTATATCCGATCGGTCCATCTTCCAGAAACATCTCCTGGTCGGTGCCTCCACGCGCACCGCTGCGGATGGGGATCCGATCCGGTTCATGCGGCGAGCCCAAGGCGGCAGGGGAAACGGACGCAGACCCGGCTGAGGGAGGGCGGCCCCGGCGAAGCCGCGGCATGTCATCCGGAGAGGCACGGGCTGTGCTATCCACCACGTGGTGTAAAACCTCTTCTTCGGGTACCCGGAGAAACGCCGCGGTGTGAACCACTTCCAGCGGCTTCATTTGCCGCTCGCCCTTCAGCATGCGCGATACAGCCGACGGAGCAAGGCGCAGATGACGCGCGAGGTCCGCCTGCGACGCCCCAACCCTTTCCAGAGCTTGGTTAAACCAGGAGCCGTCCATAATGCGCCCTTCGCAATTAGCGTTTGTTGACACTGCAATAGCACATGCTAACATCCCGGTGCGCTCAGAACAAGACATATTGATGCGAATTAGGAGATGCGCATGCTCGGAAATTTCTCGCCGACGGGTCTGGATAGCCTGAATGACGATTTGGGTTGCGCTTACGTTCTTGAAGAGGCGAAGGGTGGAACCACCTGCGGCGCCCCACGCCGGCCCTCGTCATCCTATTGCCTGCATCACCACTCGGTCTGCTATCTCGCTTCCGGCAGCAGCGCTGAGGATAGGCGCTTACGCGAAGTCGAGGCGCTGGCGAGCGCCGTGGGGGGCCGTCGCGCCCGGCGCAGTGCCAGACCTTCGCGATATTTCCTGGCACGCCTTGAGCATACAGTTCGAGGCTTGTCGTGAAAAATTTGTTCATGTTATGTTCGGGGAGGGGCTGATGGGGCGTTCCCGTTTCCGCCGTGCCGACCGTTCGGTTCCGGATACGAGCGACCTCGGCCCTACTCCGGAGCGTTGCCAACACGGAGCGATTGAACGTCTCCAACAGCCGGTCGCAGAGGATACGGGCCGGCGGGGCCGTCCCTATCGATCTGTGGACACACTTGCCGCAATGGAGCGACGAGGATCGATCACTCCGGGAATGCGGCAAGCCGGAGAAAACTTTCGAGCGCGCTTCGCAACTGCACAACTCGATCCGCTGAGCGCATTTGATATATCGCGGCCAAGGACCGGAAGCCGCTCGAATGGTGCGCCCCGCCAAGAGCCAGGTTTGCGAATCGAGAATGCACGAGAGGCGGTTTGGAGCGCGGTTCTTGCGGTGGGCGGCCTCAATTCCGCCGGCGGCTCCTGTGTGTGGCACGTACTCGGTATGGAGCAGTCGTTGAAAGAGTGGGCATTGGAGCAAGGTTGGAATGGACGGCGGGTGACTCAGGAAGCGGCTTCCGGCATCTTAATTGCCGCCCTAGGGACGCTAGAAGCGTATTTCGCCGACTCGCGCAAGAGCGTGTTTCGTAATTGACAAATCCGGATCTATATGGTACGAATATGGAAATTGGCGAAACCCGCCGCCCGAGATAGTTAAATCGAGGGCTCGCCGACCTGGATGTCGGCCGCGACCGCGTTACCAGGTCCACTTCCCGGCACGTATGACGGGACAAAGGCAAAAAAGCCTTTACGCCTCGCGATCGGTATAAATCATCCGGAAAAGATCGCCTCTCAAGCGCCGACGCATTGGCGAGACGAAGACGCTCGGCAGCGCTAACGGCGAGTATCGAGCGAGCGCCGGCTGTGCGGCTAGTCGGCGCCAGGCGAGACCCCGAAAGACTCGGGCGATCGAACCGCTGCGCAAGAGACTAAGAGCCAAACCGGAGGATCTCGCGGAGAATGCGCTCGAAGTGCCCGCAGGCCGGTTGGGTTGCCTCACTGCCAAAAGCACTGAGGCGCGACCTCGTCGCCGCTCTCGCCCCCGCGCAAGCCCGAGCCCTACTTTACGATTGGCGGCTTTGGGGACGGCCGAGTCAGCTCCCGCCGACTGGCAACTGGCAAGTGTGGCTCATCCTGGCCGGCCGGGGATTTGGCAAGACGCGGACGGGTGCCGAAATGATGCGTGCCCGCGCGACGAGACTGATGGCACGTCGTCTCGCGCTGATCGCTCCCACCGCCAATGATGCGCGTGACGTTATGGTCGAGGGCGAAAGCGGCATCCTGGCAATTTCGCCACCTTGGGAGCGCCCTCGTTACGAACCATCAAAGCGGCGCTTGACCTGGCCGAATGGGGCGATCGCGACGCTGTTTAGTGCCGATGAACCTGAGCGCCTTCGTGGACCGCAACACGATGCGGCCTGGTGTGATGAACTCGCAAGTTGGCGATACCCGGAAGCGTGGGACATGCTCATGCTCGGGCTGCGGCTGGGAGCTGATCCCCGGGTCGTTGTGACAACCACGCCGCGACCGACGGCGATCCTTCGGGAACTGATCGTCGATCCGAGGGTCATCATAACGCGCGGAACAACTTACGAGAACCGCACCAACCTTGCACCAGCCTTTTTGGGGCAAATCGTTCGCAAGTATCAGGGAACGCGGCTCGGCCGCCAAGAGCTCAACGCGGAGCTCCTTGAGGATGTACCGGGGGCACTGTGGAATCGCGGTATGATAGAAGCATGCCGAGCCCACACAGCCCCCACGCTTATCAGAATTGTCGTTGCAATTGATCCGGCCGCCAGCTCGACGGTCGGTGCCGATGAGACCGGCATCATCGTCGCTGGCAAGGACGACAACGGACAGGGTTGGGTGCTTGCTGACTCATCTGGACGCTATCCGCCAATGGAATGGGCCAAGACGGCTGTTTCGGCCTATCGCGCGCACAGGGCGGATAGGGTCGTCGCTGAGGTCAACAACGGCGGAGATATGGTCCAGGCAATGCTGCGGATGATCGAGCCCAACGTGCCCTTCCGCGCCGTTCGCGCCTCACGTGCGAAGGTGACTCGGGCAGAACCGGTCGCGGCGCTCTATGAACAAGGCCGAGTGCACCATCTTGGTGCTTTCCCGCAGCTGGAAGATCAGATGTGTGCCTTTACTGCCGATACGCAGACAAGCCGCGAGGGCGGGCCGCGGAGCTATTCACCCGACCGGGTAGACGCCCTGGTTTGGGCATTGACCGATCTATTGGTCGATCCAATGCCGGGGGAGGGAATCTACGAGGTGTACCGCCGGCTAAGTGATCAGCTCGGTGGTGCCGCCGCAATCCGGAAACAGCCCTCTGAACCGCATTCTTGCTGACCATCCTCCGAAAGGAGCCGATCATTGTCGCTGCTCGTTAAAGACGCAAACGCCACGACACAATCGATTTCGACGCAGGCAGATGTCGCGGGCAATCTTGTGCCACTACATGCGCCGGCTACACTCGCCGGCGGAATAGCGACACCAGTCAGCCCTTCAGCTCCATTGCCTGTAATTAATGCCGCCGGGGCGGTCGCGATCGACGGTAGCGGAACCCTGGTGTTGGGCGGTACCGCGCAGAGCCTTTTCGCCGGCGTCTTACCGGTA
>JBARIB010000696.1:0-2328 GCA_049799535.1 Allostellaceae bacterium
GCGCACCTCCTGACAGCGCGGCCCGCCACGTTGATGCTGATCGGCGCGACAAAGATAGACAGGGTAATTGCCGTTCTGGCCGGAATAATGCAGCCCCATGCGGCGGCCGCAGCGACCACAAATAGCAATGCCTTGCAGCAATGCGTTGCCCTGGCGCGGCACCCCATGGCGGTTCGCATCATAGTGATTGAGATTGTCCGCGAGCCGCCGCTGGTTCGCCATGAACTCCTCCCAATCGATATATCCCGGAAATGCGTCCTTCAAACAAACCGGCCAATCCTGAATCGCCACGGCTTCGGTCGCGCCCTGCCGTGAACCGGAACGGCGGCCGATTGGCGTGCGTCGACGGCGGCCGTAAACATAGGCTCCCGCATAAGCGGGGTTCTTCAGAACCTGAAGGATGCGTGCGTTGCTCGCCGGCCGCCACACGACGTCATGCGGCGATGGCCCGTCCAGCGGTCGTACCGGCACCAGGAAGTTGGCCTCTTGAAAATGGCGCCTCACCGCCTTGGCGCTGCGCAGCTCGCGAAACTTGGCGAACAAATGCAGCAGCCGCGCGTGCACTTCTTCATCGGGATTGAAGCCAATCCGGCCATCGCGACCATACGCCAGCCCGGCAGGCAACGGCACCCTCAGCTCGCCTCGCGCCGCCTTCTGCCGCTCGCCTTGATGCAGCCGCAGCTTAATCTGATGAAGTTCAGCCTCGCTCATGATCCCGGACAAGCCGAGCAGCAGACGGTCATGATAGGCGCACGGATCGTACACGCGCTCGCCATCGGCGATCAGCACTCCAAACAGCGAGCACAATTCCAATAGCTGATGCCAATCGTGGTTGTTGCGCGCCAGCCGCGAGGCATCCAGGCTCAGCACCAGCCCCGCCTTCCCGAGGCCAATCTCGGCGATCAGCCGCTGGAAGCCGCCGCGGCTGTCGCTCGACGTACCGGACTTCCCGAGGTCGTCATCAATGACTTCAATCCGTTCCTTGGGCCAGCCGAACAAGGCTGCACGATCGACCAGCCGATACTGCAGCTCGGTGCTCTCCTGATGCTGACGGACTTGGCCAGCGGTCGATTGGCGCACGTAAATATAGGCCAGCTTGGCGCGATGCGCCGTCGTCACCGGGCTTTCCAAATTGAGCAGCATGTTCATCGTGATGCCCCCCGATCAAATCGCCGGCGTCGGCCGCGGTCAGCATTGACCGGAGTAGCTGTGCCACCCGCTTCGCCAGCTGTTGTTGTGTTGTCGGCGTCATCGTCGGCCACAATCTCGGCGCCAAGATCAGCTGTCGACCCGGCAATGCCGGCTCGAACGGCAGGATCAGCTGTGTGGCCCGATGTCTCATCGAACCTCTCTGCCAAGGCGGAGAGCCTTGCGCGCACGTATTCCGCCAAGGGAATCAGGGTGCGTACCGACACCAGGGGGAGATCACGATTCGGCCTGGCCTCACAAGCCGAAACGTTGAGGTCTGTTGCCTTCTGCGGGACCCAGCGATGCCGACCATCGGGAAGAACCACCTGGATCCAGCCAATGCGCCGAATCAGCCCGCTCGGGCTGACTTCAAGCGGCTGACCGAACAGCGGATGGACGGCGTCGATGACCCGGATTCTGGGTAGCAGTCGTTCCGCTATTGTGGCATCGCGTCGTGTTCGGCGACCCGACATATGCCGATGCCATCCTCGACCGTCTCGTTCACAATGCCACCGCATCGACCTTGCCGGTGACAGCCTGAGACGCAGGCGATCCAGATCGACTGCAAAGGATTGACCATCGACCCACAACTTGCCAAAAAATCACCGCCAGCAGGGTGCCGTCAGCCAAGCGACATCATGTCGGATTGCCGAGCGACATCATCTCGGAATCAGTGGGCGACTTCGTCGGAATCTGCAGGGGACAGAACCGGATGCATCCGCGACGAAACCCGTGACGGCCCAAGGCTTTTCGGGATACCGCGATACGGAGCGGGACGACGACGCGAGAATTTCGAGACCGCCCCGTTCGACGCGGCGATAGTTCGATCGAACTTAGGGTTGCGTCGGGTTGAAACCCCCGTGGGCAGTAATCGCTTTGGCAAAATTGGCCGGGAACGGCATCAGGTGAAGCATTATCTGCCGCTGATCGCGCGCGTCCTCGACCAAAGCGAGCGCCGGGTGCTGCACGGCCAAGCGGTGCCATGCGGGCGGCCGCGGCGTTGCCCAGCGTCATCGGCGGCCCGGCCATACCCCTTTCGGAGTTGACGCTCCGTTCCCGTACCCCCGGTCTTTTTCAAATTTGCCGTCACCTAAAGAAACTGTTGACAAAATGAAAAAACTGTTACCAACCCTTGTAGGC
>JBARIB010000697.1:0-64712 GCA_049799535.1 Allostellaceae bacterium
GCATGGCTCCCCGCTTGGGCCGGCAGAGTTCGCCGGCGCGCGCGAGCGGCTCGACTGGAAGGAGCCCCCGTTCGAGATCCCGGAGGAGATCCGCGACGAATGGCGGCAAGCGGGGACGCGCGGCGAGCCCATGCGCCGCGCGTGGGAAGCCCGCCTGCAATCGCTTTCCGCGAAGCGCCGCGGTGAATTCCTGCGGCGTCAGCGCAAGGAGCTGCCGCCCGGCCTGGACGAGGCGATCGGCAAGATTTGCAACGACTTCCGGCAGGCCAATGCGAAGATCGCGACGCGGCAGGCCTCCGGCACAGTGCTCGACACCTTGACTCGCGTCGTACCTGAGCTGGTCGGCGGGTCGGCGGACCTGACCCCTTCCAATAACACCAGGGCCAAGGACCAGAAGGACGTTCGTCCCGGCGACTATTCCGGCCATTACATCCGCTACGGCGTGCGCGAGCATGGCATGGCGGCGGCGATGAACGGCATCGCCGTGCATGGCGGGCTCATTCCTTACGGCGGCACTTTCCTGACCTTTTCCGATTACGCCCGCCCCGCCATCCGGCTGGCCGCGTTCATGGGGGTCGGCGTCATATATATAATGACTCATGATTCGATCGGCTTGGGCGAGGACGGCCCGACGCATCAGCCGGTCGAGCATCTGGCGGCGTTGCGTGCGATACCCGGGCTCTACGTGTATCGCCCTGCCGACCCGGTCGAGACCGCCGAATGCTGGGCATTGGCTCTGCACCGGCGCGACGCGCCCTCCCTGCTGGCCTTGACCCGCCAATCCTTGCCGCTGTTGCGATCCGAAGCGGGCTCGGAGAACCGTTCGGCGCGGGGCGCTTATGTCCTGGCCGAAGCCGATGGCCAGCGACAGGTTACCCTGCTCGCGACCGGCTCCGAAGTCTCCGTCGCAATGGCCGCGCGAGACGCGCTCGCGCGCAACGGGATCCGCGCGGCGGTCGTGTCGATGCCGTGCTGGGAATTGTTCGATCAGGCGCCGGGGGAATACCGGAAGGCCGTGCTCGGCTCGGCGCCGCGCGTCGCAGTTGAGGCCGCCGTCGAGTTCGGGTGGGAGCGCTGGCTCGCGCAGCGCGGCGCTTTTATCGGCATGAAGGGCTTCGGCGCGTCAGCGCCCGGCGAAGCGCTCTTTCCGTATTTCGGCATTACCCCTGAAAAGGTTGCGGAAGCGGCGCGCTCGCTTCTATAGATCGGCGACAGTTTGGGAGGACGAGAGATGGCGATACGCGTTGGCATCAACGGCTTTGGCCGCATCGGCCGGCTGGTTTTGCGGGCAGCTTACGAGCACAAAAACACCGAGGTCGAGGTGGTCGGCATCAACGATCTCGGGCCGGTCGAGACCAACGCGCATCTTCTGCGATATGACAGCGTGCACGGCCGCTTCCCGGGCGAGGTTACGACCGGGGACAATTGGATGGATGTCGGCCGCGGCAAGATGCGAGTTACCGCAGAACGCGATCCGGCAAAGCTCCCCTGGCGCGAACTCGGCGTCGATGTTGCGCTCGAATGCACCGGCGTCTTCACCAAACGTGAAGCCGCCGCAAAACACCTCGAGGCCGGTGCCAAGCGCGTCGTCATTTCGGCTCCGGCCGACGGCGCCGACCTGACCGTCGTGTTGGGGGTCAACCAGGAGGAGCTGAAGCCCGAGCACCAGGTCATCTCGAACGCGTCGTGCACGACCAACTGTCTCGCGCCCGTGGCCTACGTCTTGCACGAAGGGGTTGGCATCGTGCGCGGCTATATGACGACAATCCACGCCTATACTGGCGACCAGAATACGGTCGACACATTGCATCACGACCTGCGCCGTGCCCGCGCTGCGGCCTTGTCGATGATCCCGACCTCGACCGGCGCTGCGCGCGCCGTCGGCCTCGTGCTGCCGGCGCTCAAGGGCAAGCTCGACGGCACCGCGATCCGCGTGCCGACCGCCAACGTCTCGTTGATCGACCTGACCTTCGACGCCGCGCGCGAGACCTCGGGCGATGAGGTCAATTCGCTGATGGAGGAGGCCGCCCGTTCGAACCGGCTGCGCGGCATTCTCGGCATCAACAAGGCGCCGACTGTCTCCGTCGATTTCAACCATGACCCCCACAGCTCGACCTTCGACGTGACCCAGACCCAGGTTCTCGACAAGCGCTTCGTGCGCGTGCTGGCGTGGTACGACAACGAGTGGGGCTTCTCGAATAGGATGGTGGAAGTCGCGGGCTATTTCGGTAGCCTTTCATAGTCCCGCGGAGATTGCTTCGCTGCGCTCGCAATGACAATTCGCGGCTGTCATTGCGAGGAGCGGAGCGGAGCGACGAAGCAATCTCCGGTCGACCCGCCCCTTCTGTCGTCATCGTTCATTCGCTCAGCCATGCCGTTGCTGCACTGACCGCGGCGTCGCGAGCCGGTCGCGAGATCCTGCTCGCCAGCGCGCCCGACGCCGGCGGCTACACGGGTCCGGGTTGGTTCAAGGCGCTGGCCGCCGCGGCGCAGGAGGCCGTTCCCGAGGCCCGCTTCTCGGCTCTTCTCGATTGCGGCGATAATGTCGGGGCGGCGCTGGCAGCAATCCGCGCCGAGGTTGATGGTGTCATCTTTACCGGCCGCGCCGATGTCACCCGCCGCCTTGCCGATATCGCGCGGCAGCATGGCGTGCGTTTCGAGATACTTCGCCCGCGCGACGCGCTTGACCTCGGCGAGCATTTCTTCGCGTCGCAGGAAAGCGTCGAGCGGCGTTGCGAAGAGTTTCTCAGAAGAGGGACTTAGTGCTGTTCCGAGGATTGCCCTCTTGCCACTTCAGCCCGAACGCCGCTGCCCGCCATCAGCATTTCGATCGTAAACGCCGCGATGGCGCTGATCGTGCAGGCGATGGCAAGTCCGAATGTAGTGAACAACACCGAGGCGACAGTCGAGTTGCGCAACGCCCCGACGAAAAGGGTAAAGACCGATGCGCAAGTGGCGGCCGCTCCGATCGCGCCCAGCACGACGGCAGCATCGAGGGCGATGGATCGCCAGCGCAGCCGGAGGAGCTGCTCCGCGAGGTCCACGCACTCATCGGGATCGGCCTGTTCCATAGCTCTGGTGATTTGGGCCACAAGGTCGGCCACTCGCGCCAGCCGGGTCGAGAAGACGTTCAGCAAAGTGGCAATGCCCGACAGCAGGAAAATCGGCGTCAATGCCACCTGGATGACATGGGCAACCAAGTCGAGCGACGAGTCGGGATTGAGCAGGCCGGGCATATTACTCCCGCTCGAGCGGGGCACCGTGGGCGAGCTCAGAATAGAAGTGGAAGGAATCTTTCGGCCGACGCTCGAGGGTCTCGAAGTCGACGTGGACGAGACCGAATCTTCGGCTGTAACCGAAGGTCCACTCGAAATTGTCGAGCAGGGACCACGCGAAATAACCGCGCACCGGCACCCCAGCGGCAATCGCGTCGAGCACGGCCCCGAGATAGCCGCGCAGATAGTTGATCCGCTGCTCGTCGCGGATCCGCCCGTCCGCGTCGATCCGATCCGGAAACGCAGCGCCGTTCTCGAGAACATAGATCGGCAGATCGCCGCCGTAGCGCTCTTTCGCTTCGATCATAACCTGGCGGAAAACATCGGGTGCGATCTCCCAACCCATCTCGGTGACCGGCGTTCCCGGCTCCGGCGGGATGGTGCCGACCTCGAAGGGGTGGTCCGGGTCTCGGCGCACACGCGATCGCGTATAGTGGTTGAAGGCAAAATAATCGAGTTTCTGTTTCACGAGATCGAGGTCACCGGGCTGCACCAAGTCCTCGATTTCGGCGGCGAGCGGCTCGGGGTAAGCACCCAGGATCTGCGGGTCGGGAAAGGATCGGTTCCACAGCGCGTCGAGCATGAGCGCCGCGCTCTCGTCTTCTTCGCGCTCGCTTGCCGGCTCCCGCGGGTGAAAATTGTAAATGTTGCCGATCAGCAGATCCGAGCGTTCCGAGCGCATCGCTTCAACCCCCAGCCCATGCGCCAGATTCATCACATGGATCGCTCTCAACGCGCTGTCCCGGCCGCGAATTCCCGGGGCGTGCTTGCCTTCGCAATAGCCAAGCACGCTCGCGGCGTTCGGCTCGTTGAAGGTTGCCCAATGCTTGACCCGATCGCCGAGCCGCCGCGCCGTTACGGCGGCATACTCCGCGAACCAGGAAGCGACATCTCGGTTCTGCCAGCCTCCGCGATATTCGAGGGCTTGCGGCAGATCCCAGTGGTAGAGGCAGATCCAGGGCTCGATGCCACCTTCCAATACGGCGTCGACAAGACGGTCGTAGAATTCGAGGCCTTTGACGTTCACACTGCCTCTGCCCTCGGGAAGAATCCGCGGCCAGGCGGCGGACAGACGATACGCACCGATGCCGAGCTCACGCATCAGCGCGACATCTTCAGGCCAACGATGGTAGTGGTCGCAGGCGATGTCACCGGTGCCGTCGTCGAGGATGTTCCCGGGCTGATGACTGAAAACGTCCCAGATCGACGGCCCCCGCTCGTCCTCTTTGCCCGCACCCTCGATTTGATATGCCGAAGTCGACGCGCCCCAGAGAAACCCCTCGGGAAAGTTCTCTGTCATGTTGTCCTCTGTTTGAGCGGCCCCAATGCGGGCAGAGCCGCTCCCGTGATCCCTTCTCCGTCCGTTACTAATCGCTCTTCAGGCGTAGAGTTCCGGCGGCAACCGCGGCGCTGCTCGTCCGCGCGCGTGCAGGTAAGATTGCCAAAAAAGACAGGCCGCAACTGAGCGCCACGGTCGCCATGCCTCGCCGCGGCGGCGCAATTCGAGTTCGGTGAGGCGCGACCCGTGATCCAGCTGTTCACCGACAGCAACCTGCAGACCGAGGTCTGCGGCCGGCCAGATGTCCGACCGCCCGAGCGCAAAGAGGAGATAGATTTCGGCGCTCCAGCGCCCGATTCCTCTAATAGCCAGCAACTCCGCCAGCGCGCTATCGTCCTCTGTTGCGGCAAGCCGGGAAAAATCGAAGTGTCCTGCAGCTACAGCGACGGCGAGATCGCGCGCATATCCCATCTTCTGGCGGCTGAAGCCGCATGAACGGAGCATCGAGTCGTCGAGAGCGAGGAACATGGCAGGGCTTAAGGGGCGGCACAGACCGACCAATCTTTGGTACATCGCCGCCGCAGCGTCGATCGAAACCTGTTGTTCGAGAATGATGTGCAGTAAGGTGCCAAAGCCGTTGCGACGGCGCCGAAACTGCGGCGGCCCAGCCTTCGCTAATATCTTTACGAACACCGGTTCGGACGCGAGCGCCGCGATGCCGTCGGCGAGACCGTGCGGCGCATACAGCACGTTCGCGTCCTCATCGCGCCAGGGGGCTCGGGGCTCCAGCCCCGATTGCTGCTCCATGTCGATCCGCCCTTAGCCGCAACTCCTGTTATGGCATAGTGGCAATCGAGCCTCTAGCGATCATGAGTGTAGGGTGCAGGTTGCTCGCCGGATCATGACGCCGCTGGCCACAACTATGGTGGCCCTTGTGGTAGTCGGACTCGCAGTGCGGATCTATATGGGTCGGGAGGGCGAGGATCGCCTCGCGCAAGGTGAAGCTGTTGAGATCGCGTCATTGCGCTCGCCGCTCCCAAAAGCCAGTTTTCTCGCCTGTCCTCCCGGTTATTGCGTGGCCTCAGAAGCAATCAGCAGTCCTGTGTTCGATCTGTCATGGGACCGTCTGCGTGACTATTGGGCAGAGATAATGGGCCACGAGAAGCGTATTATGAATGTTGTAGCAGATCCAGAAAACCGTCGGTTCGCCTACATTCAGCATTCCGTCACCTTTCGGTTTCCCGATGTCGTAACGGTAGAGTTCGTTCAGTTCGGGGCGAACCATTCCGGCATCGCGATCTACAGCCGATCACGCTACGGTCAATTCGATTTTGGGAAGAACCGCAAGCGGGTCGAGAGATGGCTCGTTCTGCTCCAAAAGGTTGCGGTCCCCTGGCACAGGGCTGGGGCTTGATGTCGCCGTCCGGCTGCTTATCGTTCCCAGAGGCTGCGCGATCGGCTGAACCGGCGGCCCGCTTGCGGGACTGAGCCGCGGCGAGATCCTCTATAGCCGACATGCGCGACTGCCGGCGACGAGGCGAATGCCGGGCTGCGCTGAGGCTGCAGCAATGATACCCCGCTTGGCCGCAATACGATCACCAGGATCAGACCACTGACGAAACCGCCGACATGCGCCCAGAACGCCACGCCCGGCCTGTTGGGAGCGGTTATCAGCCCGCTCATCAGCTGCATGGCGAACCATAGACCGAGCATCATCCAAGCCGGGACGTTGACGATCCGAAAGAAGATGATAACCCAGACAAAGCAGCGAACGTTGGCGGCCGGGTGGAGCAGAATGTACGCCCCGAGGACACCGGCGATCGCGCCGCTCGCCCCCACCATCGGGATGTGAGAGGCGGGGTTTGCAAGAGCCTGGGTGAGCGCGGCCACGATACCGCAACTCAAATAGAAGAAAAGATAACGCCCCCGTCCGAGTACGTCCTCCACATTGTTCCCAAAGATCCACAAGTAGAGCATATTGCCGAGCAAATGTGCCCACCCCCCGTGCAGAAACATGCTGGTTAGCATTGTCGCCCAGGGTGGGATGACCTGGTAGATCCGCGGCGGACGCCAAAAGCCGAAAAGCTCGGCGGGGACCATGCCGTAAGTGTATAAAATCAAGCGCCCGTTGTGACCGAGCTGCCAAAGAAATACGCCGACGCACAACCCGATTAGGAAATAAGTGGCAACCGCCGCCCTGGCCGTCGGATTATCATCGTAGAGTGGGACGGCGAATATCATACCGTGGCCCGCGAGCCTGCGGGCCTAAAGTCAGATCACGAGCCGATGAGGCCGAGCTGCGGGCTCGACGGCTCGGCGAAACGCCGCTCGGGGATACGGCCAGCCAAGTGAGCAAGGCGGCCGCCCTCGACCGCGGCACGCATGGCCGCTGCCATCCGGCGCGGATCATGGGACTTGGCAATGGCGGTGTTGACAAGCACCGCGTCGCAACCAAGCTCCATCGCAAGAGCAGCGTCCGAGGCCGTGCCGATCCCGGCATCGAGCACGACGGGGACGGGACTGCGCGAACAGATCAGCTCTATGGCTGCCGGGTTCGTTATCCCCATGCCCGAGCCGATGAGGGATCCAAGCGGCATGACCGCGGCGCAACCTACATCGGCGAGCTTTCGACAGGTCACCGGATCCTCGTTGCAGTAGGGCAGCACCGTGAAGCCGCTTCGCACCAGTTCGTCGGCTGCACGCAGCAGCTGTTCGACATCGGGGTAAAGGGTTTCACGATCACCGATCAGCTCGAGCTTGATCCAAGGCGTGTCGAGGGCCTCACGCGCAAGCTCTGCGGTCAGGACCGCGTCGCGCACCGTGGCGCAGCCAGCAGTATTCGGCAGCAGCCGGAAGCGGCCGCCAAGCACGTCGACCAAGCTCTCGCCGTAGCCTTCCAGGCTAATCCGCCGGATCGATACTGTGACGATTTCCGCCCCACTTGCCTCCAGGCAGTCGAGAAGCACCTGCTGGTTCGGATACCCCGCGGTGCCGACGAAGAGCCGCGAGGAGAGCGCTGTGCCGGCGACGAGAAAAGGATCGGTCATTCGATATAGTCCTGAAAAGATTCTGGTATCGGCTTCGAACGCCCCACGCCCGTCCGTCCCCCGGCTGGGGCACAACGGTCTCGTCGAGAACAGACCTTCGATTTGCGATCGACCATTAAATCAACCGCCGGAAAAAGGCCGCACGATTTCAACGTCGTCACCGCGCGTGAGTGATTTTGTATCCCACTCCGAACGATGCACGACAGATCCATTGACGGCGATAGCGAGGAAGCGGGCAGCGGGGTCGACACCAAGAGCAATGAGCAAATCCTTGATCGTCGCGACGGCAATCTCTTCGTCTACGCCATTGATCCTGATCCGCGTCATAGACTCTCTGCCGCGAGCTTCGCGTCTGTTCTGGGCGCAGGGGGACTAGATCGCTGGCTGAAACGTCCCGGTGTGAACGCCTCTACGGCATCAGGCAGACGGCCCGTCAAAATGTAGAGGCTAACCGCCTTGGCCGTTATTGGCGCCAGCAAGATCCCGTTGCGATGATGCCCGGTCGCCACGACGAGCCCTTCGATGGCGGTAGGGCCGAGTATCGGCGCGTCATCTCTCGAACCCGGGCGAAAGCCGACCCAAGTCTCTGCAACCGGAAGCTCCTCGATGGCCGGCACCGCACGCCATGCGCCTTCGATAAGCCCCAACAAGCCGCCGGCCGTGATCGTTTCGTCAAATCCGCGCTCTTCAACCGTGGCACCGACCAAAAGGCGTCCATCCTGACGGGGCACAAGATAGCCTCGGGGAAGCCATACAACATGCCTCAGCAGGGGCGCGTCCGGGTCCATTTGCAGAGCGAGCATTTGGCCTTTGATCGGCCGCACCGGAGGGAGGTGAACGGAGGGGATGCCGGAGATCGTGCGCGACCAAGCCCCGGCCGCGAGCACGACGACATCTGCTGGATCGCGTCCGTGCTCGGTCGCGACGCCCCGGACGCGCTCGTCGACAATTTCGACTTCACGGACTGGGTTGTGCTCGCGGAGGACAGCACCAGCATGACGCGCAGCCCTGGCGAGCATTCTACCAAGCCGGCGGTTCTCCACTTGGTGATCGCCCGGGCTGAAAACCGCGGCTGGAATTCCCGGGCGCAAGTGCGGCTCCCTACGCCGGGCTTCCACCCCGGAAAGCCATTGGAGCTCAAGGCCGAGGCTCTTTTGAAAGTCAAACGTAAAACGCAACTGTTCGGCGTCATCGCGGGTGAGCGCCACGACGATCGTCCCCTCGTCTCGGTAGCCGAGGGAGGTCCCGTTCGCTGCTTCGAGTTCATCGGCGAAAGCGGGCCACATTCGCTGACTTTCGCGAGTCAGCGCCAGGAGCCTTTCTTCGCCAGGCTCGGTCTCGACCGCTGCGGCTAGCATTCCGGCAGCGGCCCAGCTCGCTCCATGGCCCGCTTCGCCGCGATCGTACACGGTCACTGGGCAACCCGCCTGAGCGAGGCGCCAAGCTATACTCAACCCCACTACTCCGGCGCCGATGATGACGGTTTTCGGACGCGGCGACGATGCGATGATTGAAACGGTAATAATGGACTCCCTTCGCCGGGCGCACCCGGCCAGGTTCAGTGGGTCTGATCTCAGCCGGTTGCCGTGCAGGAATCGCGAGCGGGCAACCAGCACCCCAGCCTGGCGTCAATTTCGGGCCAAGCCCTTGCCAATGCAAGAGCTTTGTTATGCGCATTCCTGCGCCACTACGCGAGTCACTGCCCGCCCACAATTTTAAATAGCAACTTCAACATATGTTGCTCGAATGCTATCGTAGGGCATGGTTTCTAGCACCAGATAGGCAATCCGCTGTTCTGCCGTGCTCCGTCCGAGCAGCGACAGACGGATATCCATTCGCTGCTCTTCCCCGACACGAGCCTGCAGGAGGCTTGGGGCCAGCTCCGGGTGGCCGCTGAAGAGCTCGGCAAAGCCGTGCCCCTGAAGGACGCAAAGTGTCCGTGGCGTAATCACAAGGACCGAGTGTTTGATCCTGCCCAGCAGTCGCCGAGGCAAGCCCGATCGTGTCTCCGGACAGCACTACATTTGGGCAGCCGTAATTTCGGCGTCAGGAAATTGCGACGGTCTCTATTTCTGTGATTCGGTCGACATCATTCGCAGCCCCGGCGTGCGATTTGCAACGCGAAATCGAAAAGCTCACGGCCAAGCCCATCAAAATCGGCGCAGCGCCGATTTGCACCGGGCTCTCGGCGATTGCGATCAAAGAGCTGCAGGAAAACGACGGCCGAGCGAAACACCGACATAACGCGATAAAATGTAAAGTCCCCTACGACGCGGCCACTCAGGCGCTCATAGGCGGCTAATACTTCGTGGCGGCGCCAGAATCCGGCCACTGCGGTCGGCATTTGCCGCATGCAATGCATGCAGGCGGGGTCGCTGGGTTCGGCCCAATAACTCAGCAACACCGCGAGATCCCAAAGGGGGTCGCCAAGGGTGCCCATATCCCAATCGATCAATCCGACGGGATGAAGGGTGGTCGGGTCGAAAATCAAATTATCGAGCTTGAAGTCGGAGTGTATGAGACTGTGCGGCCGATCCTGAGGAAGCCGTCCCCGTAGCCAACCCACGATCTCCGAAAGGGCGCGGGGGTCAATCAGATCGGGCAAAGCAGCGGCGCGCCGCGCCCAACCTTCTATCGTGCGGCCAAGAAAGCCCACGGGCCGCCCCAGGGAAAGCAAGCCGACTTTGGCAGGGTCGACGTTGTGCAACTCGACGAGGGTATCGACCAGATGGCGGCTAAGCGCAGCAGCGGCTCGCGTGTCCCCGACCAAAGCCGGGGGCAGAGTATCGTGGATCACAATGCCCCGGCGATGTTCGATGATCTGGAATGGCGCTCCCAGCACACCGTCATCGGGGCAAAAGAAATAACCACGCGGCGCGAGCGGGAAGACCCTCCATAGCACCGACAGGATCCCGTATTCGCGCGCCATGTCATTGGCCCCGCGCGGCAAGGGTCCGCTCGGCGGGCGGCGCAAGACAGCCGGTTCGCCGTCGATCTCAATCAGATAATTCAGATTGCCGAGCCCGCCGGCGAATTGCCGCGGCCGAGCCGATCCGAGGGTCGCTCCGAACCGAGAGAGATAGCGTGCCAGCGCAGTCCAATCTTGCTGGATTTGGTCCGCTTCCGGCCTGAATTCCACGCTCCGTGTTCCTCTAGCCGAATCTCAGCCGATATCAGAGGCGTACCCCGGTCCCGCTGCGCGAAATCGCAACAGGACCATGTGGGTATATCCCAGCAGTCGCGTTATGATCGTCGACCGGATTGCGCAGGAGCAACTGATGGACAAAGTCTACCCCGACGCCCGCGCGGCCCTCGCGGGCCTATTACAGAGCGGCATGACGATCATGTCGGGTGGCTTTGGTCTTTGCGGAATACCGGAGTTGCTCATCGCCGCGATCCGGGATGCGGGAGTGACCGGCCTGACAGTGATTTCGAACAATGCCGGGATCGATGGCGCCGGCTTGGGTTTGTTGCTCGAAACGCGGCAGATCCGGAAGATGATTTCGTCCTATGTCGGCGAGAACAAGCTTTTCGAGAAGCTTTACCTCGACGGGGAGTTGGAACTCGAGTTCAACCCTCAAGGGACATTGGCAGAGCGGATTCGTGCCGGCGGTGCTGGCATCCCCGCCTTTTTTACCAAAACTGGCGTCGGGACCTTGGTCGCGGAAGGCAAGGAAGTTCGTGAGTTCGATGGCGAGAGCTATCTAATGGAACGCGGCCTCGTCGCCGATCTAGCGATAATCCACGCCTGGAAGGGCGACCGTGAAGGCAACCTCGTCTACCGGAAGACGGCGCGCAACTTCAACCCAATTATGGCGACCGCGGGGCGGGTCACGGTGGCGGAGCTTGAGCATCTCGTCGAGCCCGGCTTTCTCGAACCGGATCACATCCACACGCCCGGGATTTTTGTCAAACGCGTTGTCCCCGGTCGCGCCTTCGAGAAGCGCATCGAGCAGCGCACGGTACGCAACCGGGGCAGTTGACACGGAGAGAGAGCAATGGCTTGGTCACGCGACGACATGGCGCGCCGTGCAGCGCAGGAGCTGCGGGACGGTTACTACGTCAATCTCGGCATCGGTATTCCAACCCTCGTATCGAACTTTATCCCTCCCGGGATTACCGTCCAGCTGCAGAGTGAAAATGGCATGCTCGGCATGGGCCCATTTCCTATCGAGGGCGAAGAAGACCCGGATTTGATCAACGCCGGTAAGCAAACTATTACCGAACTTCCGACGACCAGTTACTTCGATAGCGCGCATTCATTCGGAATGATTCGCGGCGGCCATATCGACCTCTCGATACTTGGAGCGATGCAGGTAGCGGAGAACGGCGATCTTGCGAACTGGATGATCCCTGGCCGGATGGTAAAGGGCATGGGAGGTGCCATGGATCTTGTCGCCGGGGTCAAGCGGGTCATCGTAGTAATGGAGCACACTGCTCGGAATGAGCCGAAATTGCTGCATCGTTGCACACTACCATTGACCGGCAAGGAAGTGGTGGACATGGTCATCACCGATCTCGGCGTCTTTACCATCGGCCGTGTCGGGATGACTCTCGCGGAGCTGGCGCCTGGCGTCGGGGTCGATGAGATCCGGCAGAAGACAGAGGCCTCCTTTACGGTGAGCCCTGGACTCGGGTGAGCGGCGGTGGCCAATTCTCGGTGCGTTCGCCAGTCCTGGAGTCGTATTATTTCAGTGCGGTGCAAACGAGTGGGCATCTTTCCTTAAGCGTCAGAGCTAATCTTTGCCCGGATTGTCACGCGACCTCCGTCTGGATTTCTTTCGCGGTCTCGCGCTTATCTTTATCTTTGTTGATCATATCCCAGAGAATATTCTTAGCTACTTTACAATACAAGCATCCGAGTTTTTTGACGCAGCAGAGGTGTTCATTTTCATCTCGGGTTACACGGCCGCTCTCGTCTACGGCCGAACGCTTCTCTCTCGGGGGCCCTTATATGCGACGGCGAGGATATTGAACCGCGCCTGGCAGCTCTACGTCGCTCACATCTTCCTATTCGTCATATTCGTCGCTGAAGTCTCATATACCGTTACCAGCTTCAACAACCCGATGTACAATGACGAGATGCGAGTCGGCGACTTTCTCGAAGAACCTCATATTGCGATCGTCAAGGCATTACTTCTCCAATTTCAACCCACCTTTCTTGATATCCTGCCGTTATACATCGTCCTCTTGGTCGCGTTTCCGCCGATCCTTCTCGGGTTGCGCCTGCGGCCAATGATCGTTATCGTCCCGTCGTTTCTGCTTTATCTCGCAGTGCAGGTTGGCAATCTATCGGTACCCGCCTATCCCGAAGGACACGTCTGGTACTTTAACCCGCTAGCATGGCAGTTTCTGTTCATCGCGGGAGCTGCTAACGGGTTTTTTGCGGGGGGCTCGGGGCATTTGCCGCGGCGATGGCAGCGGGTCACTTTACCTCTCGCGGTAGTGATCGTTACCGCTTGTACCGTGATCAAGCTTAGCTGGACCATCCACGGGATCTGGGATCCATTCCCGGGGCTGTTCCTGAGAGAGCTGTGGCCGGTCAACAAGAACAATTTAGCCCCGATACGGCTGGTCCCGTTCTTTGCCATGCTTTTAGTTGTGGCAGCCCTGATCCGCCCCGACGCAACGATCCTGCGTTCCCCAGCCGCGAAACCGCTGCTTCTTTGCGGCCAACAATCGCTGGAGATCTTCTGCCTCGGCATTCTTCTATCGGCGCTCGGGCACTTTGTGCTCTCAGAGTACGACTCTGGTGTTGTCGTCCAACTTGCCGTGAATCTTGCCGGTATTGTTGCTATGTGCCTTACTGCGAAAATGATCGACTGGTATAAAACTAAGGGGCGAGAGCTGGCGGCCCACTCGGTCTCGGCTGCCTACGATCGCGGCAACCCCGTCGGGGAATGAAAGCGCTCGGTTTGGCTGGTAAGTTGGCGCGAGCCTTGATCTCAGCAGGCTTCTCAATCACGGCTCTCCTGGCCTCGGTCCCCGGATTTGGCGGCACGGTTGCCTGTGAGGTACCTGATGAGCTGATGCAGTTCGATGAGAAGCTTCCGCATCTGGCGGAGCGGCTGAGTTCCGAGAAGCCGGTGAAGATTGTTGCGATCGGCGGGGCTTCAACGACCGGCGTGGCGGCCGGCTCGGCAGATCTGGCCTACCCTCATCGTTTGCAGGAGATTCTTGCCCGGTCATACCCGTCTTCGCGCATCACCGTGATAAACCGGGGCGTTCCTCGGCAAACGGCGCAGCAGATGCTCGAGCGATTTCCGACCGATGTGCTCTCCGAAGATCCGGTCCTGGTAATTTGGGAGACTGGCACCACCGATGCCGTGCGCGGCGTGGAGGTAGATGATTTCGCGGCTGCTTTGCAGGCCGGCATCGACGAGCTCAAGGGGCGCGGTATCGATGTCATACTCGTCGACATGCAGTTTTCGCATGGCACTGCGGCCATTATCGACTTTGAGCGCTATCTCAAAGCGCTTCATCGGGTCGGTGACGTGAATGACGTGAACGTGTTTCCACGTTTTGAACTGATGCGTTACTGGAGCGAGCAGAACGTGTTTACCTTCGATGGAGTGGCGAAAGACGAGCGGGCCGGTCTCGCCGCCAAGGTTTACGAGTGCATCGCAGCGAAGCTGGCCGAAGCCATCCGGATTGCCCTCAGATGACCGCCCTGATCCGCATCGGCCGTCTTGTATCGGTGTTGCTCATTTCCGTATTGGCCAGCCGTTTTGCGCATTCCGAACCCGCCGCTGAATCCGGGCCACCGAGCTGCGCCACACCGCCCACAATATCGGCGATAGAGGTTGCGCTCGCTCATAGCGCATCCCGCATCCGAGCTGGTAGGCCCCTGACTATCGTCGCGATTGGCTCGTCATCTACTCTCGGGGTGGGAGCGAGCGGTCCGGCGATGAGCTACCCAAGCCGGCTCGAAGAAGAGCTCAAGGAACGGTTTCCAGAGGTCGATCTCAGAGTGATCAATCATGGCGTCGGCGGTCAGGATGTCCCGGAGGAGGTGGCGCGTCTCGATCGGGACGTTCTCGCCGAGCGCCCCGATCTGGTCATCTGGCAGCTCGGAACCAATGCAGTGCTCCGACGCGACGACCTATCGGCCGATGAGCAGCAGATCCGCCGTGGCGTCAGTATTTTGAAGGAGCACGGAATGGACGTTATTCTGATGGATCTTCAATATGCTCCAAGAGTTCTAGCCCGGCCGGCGACCGAGGAAATGGAGCGTCTCATAGCGGATGTTGCTCGCAACGCCCATGTCGGATTGTTCCGCCGGTTCGAGATCATGCGGGAATGGGATCATACGCGGCAGCTCGCGCCCGCGGCGATGATCAGTCCCGATGGGCTACACATGACAAATGCGAGCTATAGCTGTCTCGCCAACCAGCTGGCGGAGGCTCTGGGGTGGAATTGGTGGTCGCAGGGCAAACTCGCAAAATCTGCCCATCGGGCTCCGGATGCTCTGGCCGGAATTCGTGCAACCGAAGCGAATGAAAACCCGACCTTGCTGCGGCATCCATAGTTAGAGCACAAATAGGCGCGGGCGCCTTCCAGATAGAAACCTCTGGCGCAGCTGGCGCCTTCATAGTGGGGAGCGCTGCGATTGTGTTTTGTCAGCAGAGATTCTACTGTTCTGCGTCAGAACGTCGCGGTGCGGCTAACCTTGCGCCACTTGGCGGGATGGCGACGGGTGTGAGGTCTGCTGACGCATTGTGTTGCCCAGGTTAACCCACATTTCTATTGGGTTTCTACAAATTTTCATATATGATGAGCGGTATTGTGGGTTCCACCACAATATATTGTTCAGCAGGAGGCTGGAGCGGTGCAAATACCAGGTCGTGGGGTGGCCACAGCTGCCGCGGGCGGCTTGATGACATTCGTACTCTCGCCACAAATTGTTGCGACAATGCGGATCAGTGTCCCACGGCTGGGGATGGATGCCTTCTTGAACCGGGGTTTCGAAGGTGGGGAAGAATTGGACAGGGCTTAACCCGAAGCTGTGGATTTGACGTAACACTGCCTTACCGGGATTTACAAGGAATTACACGATAGCAGCGAAACATTCGTCGAATTTAGTCGTTCTCTGGTAATGTGACGCGAAGCTACAAGTTGAGCGCGGGGTATGGGTTGAGGTGAGAAATGAAATTCGATGACGGAATTTTCGGACTCTATTCCCGGTTGTACGAGAATCGGAGAGAGGTCGAGCTATCGCTCGAGGAGTATCTCGGCAAATGCTCCGACGATGCGGCCTATTACGCTGGCGCAGCGGAGCGGATGCTGCGTGCGATCGGCGAGCCGGTCATGGTTGATACGAGCCAAGACCCGCGTCTTGGCCGTATCTTCATGAACCGCACGATCAAGGTCTACCCCGAATTCGCGGATTTCTTCGGGATGGAGGAGACAATCGAGCGGATCGTCGGGTTTTTCCGTCATGCCGCGCAAGGGCTAGAGGAGCGCAAACAGATCCTATATCTGCTAGGGCCCGTAGGCGGCGGGAAATCCTCTCTCGCCGAGCGGCTGAAACAGCTGGTGGAGAAGGAACCCGTCTATGTACTGAAAGCGGGTAACGAAATTAGTCCTGTTTTTGAGAGCCCGCTCGGCCTGTTTGATCCGGTTACACTGGGTACTGAGCTCGAGAAGCGCTACGGGATTCCGCGGCGCCGTTTGACGGGCACAATTTCGCCGTGGGCCGTGAAGCGGTTAGAGGAATTCGGCGGCGATATAACCAAATTTACTGTGGTTCGGATGCAGCCGTCGCGTCTAAAACAGATTTGCGTCGCTAAAACCGAGCCCGGCGACGAGAACAACCAAGACGTGTCGAGCCTCGTCGGCAAGGTGGACATACGCAAGCTCGAGTTCTACAGCCAGAACGACCCCGACGCCTATTCCTATTCGGGCGGCCTGAACCGTACCACGCAAGGCCTCATGGAATTCGTCGAGATGTTCAAGGCGCCGATCAAGATGCTGCACCCGCTCCTGACGGCGACGCAGGAAGGCAATTACGTCGGTTCCGAAAACATCGGTGGCATCCCGTACCAGGGGATAATCCTCGCCCATTCGAACGAGTCTGAGTGGCAGAGCTTCAAGAACAACAAGAACAACGAGGCATTCATCGACCGCATCTCGGTCATAAAGGTTCCCTATTGTCTGCGGGCCACCGAGGAACGCAAAATTTACGAGAAGCTGTTGCAGAACAGCGAACTCGCGGCCGCGCCATGCGCGCCATCGACCTTGGATATCCTTGCTCGCTTCAGCGTGCTGTCGCGGCTGAAACCGCACGAGAACTCGAATCTTTACTCAAAGATGCGCGTCTATGACGGCGAGAGCCTCAAAGATACGGATCCACGCGCGAAATCCGTGCAAGAATATCGTGACGCCGCAGGCGTCGACGAGGGGATGGACGGGATCTCGACGCGTTTCGCCTTCAAAGTCTTATCAAGTACGTTTAACTTCGACACTCAGGAGGTCGCGGCCGACCCAGTCCACCTGATGTATGTGCTCGAGCAGGCAATCTGGCGAGAGCAGTTCCCGGACGATGCCGAGAAGAAGTACCTGAATTTCATCAAGGCTGAGCTGGCCCCTCGCTATGCTGAGTTCATCGGGCACGAGATACAAAAGGCCTATTTGGAATCCTATTCTGACTACGGACAGAACCTGTTTGATCGGTACGTCGCCTACGCGGACGCTTGGATCGAGGACTCGGATTACAAGGACCCCGACACCGGCCAATTGATGAACCGGGAGCTATTGAACCAGGAACTGTCGAAGATCGAAAAGCCGGCCGGAATCGCGAACCCGAAGGACTTCCGAAACGAGGTCGTCAAGTTTGCCCTGCGGGCGCGTGCCAACAATGCCGGGCGGAATCCGTCCTGGACCTCGTATGAGAAATTGCGCGAGGTCATCGAGCGCCGCATGTTCTCACAAGTGGAGGATTTGCTACCGGTCATCAGTTTCGGCACCAAGAAGGATACCGAGACCGAGAAGAAGCATGCCGATTTCCTCGATCGGATGGTGGCGCGGGGCTACACGGAGCGGCAAGTACGGCGCCTCGTCGAGTGGTACATGCGAGTGAACAAAGCGGGGTAGGCGTTTGCCGCTCCCGTCGGAGGAATGCGCATGAACATCGTTGATCGTCGGCCAAACCCGAAAGGAAAGAGTTTAAGCAATAGGCAACGTTTCCTCGGGCGAGCCCGCGCAGAGGTCAAATCTGCGGTGCAGGAAGCGTTGCGCAAACGCAAGGTCGCCGACGTCGGGCATGGCGAGAAGGTGGCGATCCCAACGCGTGGGATTGCTGAGCCGATCTTTCACCACAGCCGGCGCACCGGGCGAAGCGAGCACGTCGTGCCCGGGAACAAGGAGTACGTGAAGGGCGACGAGATCCCACGGCCGACCGGCGGAGAAGGGGGCGGCGGTTCGCAAGGAAGCCCGGACGGCTCGGGCGAAGATGCGTTCGAATTCACATTATCGAAGGAAGAGTTCCTCGACATGTTTTTCGAGGATTTGGAACTTCCTGATCTTGTAAAGAAAAGTCTTAAAGAAACCTTCGCGGTCGATTTGCAGCGTGCCGGATACACCGTCACCGGGAGCCCCGCGAACCTCAGCATTCGCCGAACCATGCGCAACAGCATGGCTCGCCGGATTTCGCTCAAGCGTCCCCGAGCATCCGAGCTCGATGCATTGCGTGAGGCGATCGAGAACGCACGTGCCCGTGGTGCGGAGGAGGAAGCCGAAAGGCTCGCGCTCGAACTCGAACGTCTCGAACACCGCAGCAAGATTATCCCGTACATCGATCCTCTCGACGTCCGCTACAATCGCTTCGAGCGCGTTCCACGTCCGAACACCGAGGCGGTGATGTTTTGCCTGATGGACGTGTCCGGGTCGATGACCGAGGCGATGAAGGATCTGGCCAAGCGGTTCTTCATGCTGCTCCACGTCTTCTTGATCCGACGCTACCGCCACGTCGACATCGTCTTCATCCGTCACACGAGCACCGCTGAGGAAGTCGATGAAGAGACGTTCTTCTACAGCCGGGAAACCGGGGGAACGGTGGTCTCGACTGCGCTCGAAAAGATGCTCGAAATCGCGCGGGCTCGTTATCCGACGGATCGCTGGAATATTTATGCAGCCCAGGCCTCCGACGGTGACAATTACGGTGCCGATAGCGGCCGCTGTGTCACACTGCTGGGTGGCGAAGTGCTCCCGCTGTGCCAATATTTCGCTTATGTGGAGGTCGGTGACGGGATGGGGGGAAGCCTGACGGGCCTCTCGCGGGACAGCGATCTGTGGCGGGCCTACAGCGAGGTAGCGCCGGCCCATCCGCATTTCGTGATGCGGCGCGTCAACGATCCGTCACAGATCTTCTCTGTCTTCCACGAATTGTTCGCAAAAGGGGGTGTCCGTGCCTGACTCTGGCGCATTGCGGCTCGAAACCGCTACCCCAATCTTTACCGGCCCGAACTGGGATTTCGGTGGGCTGCGGCGGGTCTATGACGCGGTTGAAAGGATCGCGCTGGACGAGCTCGGGCTCGATGTCTATCCCGTTCAAATCGAGGTGATCACCTCCGAGCAGATGCTCGATGCCTACGCGTCGGTCGGCCTGCCGCTCATGTACCGACACTGGAGCTTTGGCAAACGTTTCGCGTTTCATGAGACCCTATATCGCAAAGGATTGCAGGGTCTTGCCTATGAGATCGTCATAAATTCCAATCCGTGCATCTGCTACATTATGGAGGAAAACTCCATGACCATGCAGACGCTCGTGATGGCGCATGCGGCGTTTGGACATAACCATTTTTTCAAAAACAACTATTTGTTTAGACAGTGGACTGATGCAAACGGTATTCTCGATTACCTTAGCTTCGCGCGCGACTACGTCCAGAAGTGCGAGGAACGGCACGGTACCGAAGCGGTCGAGCGAGTGCTGGATGCCGCCCATGCCTTAAAGGACCACGGCGTCAATCGGTATGCCCATCGAACCAAGCCAAATCTGATTGAGGAACGGCGCCGGGCCGAGGAGTGGCGAGCGCATTTCGAGGCTACCTACAACGATTTGTGGCGTACCGTACCCGGCGCGGGCAAGGACAAGGAGGATCTCGGCGACGAGGAGGCGCGGGTTCAAGAGATCAAGCGCGAACTCGGTCTCCCCGAAGAAAATCTTCTTTACTTGATCGAGAAGCGCGCTCCTCGTCTTGAGGATTGGCAACGGGAGCTGGTAAGAATCGTCCGCTTGATCTCGCAATATTTTTATCCGCAAAAGCAGACCCAGATGATGAACGAAGGTTGCGCGACATTCGTTCATTATGAGATCATGCGGCGACTGCATGATAAAGGGCTGATCACCGAAGGATCGATGCTCGAATTCCTGCACTCGCATTCGAGCGTCGTATTTCAGCCGGATTTCGACGACCCTCGGTTTAGCGGGCTCAATCCATATGCGCTCGGCTTCGCGATGATGAGCGACATCCACCGCATCTGCGAGGAACCGACCGGTGAGGATGGCGAATGGTTTCCCGAGATCGCCGGCTCGGGAGACGGTTTTGCCGTGTTGCGGAATGCTTGGGCGAACTACCGCGACGAGAGCTTCGTATTACAATATCTGAGCCCGACTATCATCCGCCGATTCAAGCTCTTCCACGTATCCGACGATAGCACGAAACCAGCGCTCCGCGTTGAAGCGATCCATGACGATGTCGGCTATCGCAAGATCCGCGGCGCCTTGTCCCGGCAATATGATTTGTCCCGACGTGAGCCAGACATCCAGGTGGTCGATGTTGACCTCAGAGGCGACCGCTGCCTCGTGCTCGCCCACTACGTCCATAACAGTGTGCTGCTTGAGGAAAAAAGCTGCCGCGCCGTGATCCGCCACGCGGCGACTCTGTGGGGTTATTCTGTCAAGCTGCTTGAAATCGACGCCGCTTCGGACAAGACCCTGAAGACCTACGAGGTTGCGCCGCCCAGCTGACGCACTTGTTCGAGTTCGGGGCGGGTTTAGCTGACCCCGACCATTCCTGATATGATGGTCCTCGGCATCGAAACGAGCTGCGATGAGACAGCCGCGGCTGTCGTTGAGACAGCGCCGTCCGGTGCCATTATCCGCTCCAACTTGATCCAGGGGCAGGTCGCATTGCACATGCCCTATGGCGGGGTTGTTCCTGAAATCGCCGCTCGGGCGCACAACGAGCGTCTCCATCCTGTGATATCGGGCGCGCTGGAGGAGGCCGGTGCCTCGCTCGTCGAGATGGATGGCATAGCGGCCGCCGCTGGGCCGGGTCTGATCGGCGGGCTGATCGTCGGCACGATGGTTGCCAAGGGGTTGGCCTGGGCCGCGGGTAAGCCATTTCTCGCCGTCAATCATCTCGAAGGTCACGCGCTTACGGTCCGTATGACCACCGACGTAAACTTCCCTTATCTTTTGCTCCTAGTTTCCGGCGGCCATTGTCAGCTCCTCGTCTGTGCCGGTGTCGGCTGCTATACCCGCCTTGGAACGACGCTCGATGACGCTGCGGGCGAAGCGTTAGACAAATCGGCGAAGCTCCTCGGTCTCGGCTATCCTGGAGGACCGGCGATCGAACGGGTTGCAAGGAATGGAAATCCGTGCCGCTTTCCTCTGCCGCGCCCAATGAGAGGCAGGCCTGGTTGTGATTTCTCGTTTTCAGGTCTGAAGACCGCGGTGCGCCAGATCGTGGCTGACCGGAGCGATCTCACTCCGCGCGATAAGGCGGATCTGGCGGCATCGATTGAGCTCGCCATCTGCGAGACGCTTGCCGATCGCACACGGAATGCGATTACCTGGTTTCGCAGGCGATACCCGGCGGGAAACACGCTCGTTGCCGCCGGGGGAGTTGCTGCCAACGCCTGCTTGCGAGCACATCTTAAGGCGCTCGCCAATGGCGCCGACCTTCGTTTTGTTTCGCCGCCGACGGAGTTGTGTACCGACAACGGCGCGATGATCGCTTGGGCTGGATTGGAGCGGCTCCGGCTGGGCCTTGTTGACGGGCTTGAGGCTCCCCTCCGACCACGTTGGCCTCTTGACGGTGGGGCGCCGCCGCGCCTAGGCGCGGGGGTCAAGGCGTGATTCGGTGAGGCGCCTGGCGATAATCGGGGGCGGCGCCTGGGGTACGGCGCTAGCGATGGTTGCTTGTCGCGCCGGTTTGGATCCGGTGATGTGGGCCCGCGACCCGGACGTGGTTGCGAAGATAAATCACGAACATCGAAATCCGCCCTTTCTTCCCGGAGTGAGCCTAGACCCGGCGATTAGCGCGACAACCGATATCGGGGCAGCGGTCGAAGGGGCTGATGCCGCGCTGCTCGTGGTTCCCGCGCAATTCCTGCGCGGCGTCCTCCACTCGCTCCGCGATCCTCTCCCACGCGGGCTGCCTTTATTGCATTGCGCCAAGGGAATCGAAGCCGATTCGCTGAGGACAGTATCGGAGGTTGCCTCCGAGGTCCTGCCGGATTGCCCTTTTGCAGTGCTATCGGGACCCACCTTCGCCGCCGAGGTGGCGCACAACCTTCCGACCGCGGTCACGATCGCCAGCGATGACGCGTCACTCGGCCGCGCCTTCATTGCTGCGCTTGGGAGCTCTCGGTTTCGGCCCTATCTGTCGGAGGACCCGATTGGCGTCGAAATCGGCGGCGCTGCGAAGAACGTAATCGCGATCGCTTGCGGGATAGTCATGGGTCGTGCATTAGGTGACAATGCACGTGCCTCGGTGATTGCCCGTGGCCTCGCCGAGATCACCCGACTTGGCATAGCCAAAGGGGGGCACGACGAGACTTTCCGCGGGCTCTCCGGGCTCGGCGATCTCGTATTGACTTGTACCTCGGCCCAGTCGCGCAATTACACCCTGGGCCTTGCACTTGGCCGCGGGCGGAGCTTCGATGACTCCGTCCATGGCAGTCGCTCGGTTATCGAGGGTATCGCCACAGCATCTGCGGTCGTGCGCTTGGCGGGGCGACTGGGGATCGAGGTGCCGATAGCTGACGCCGTCGACGCGCTGCTCTACCGAGGCCATTCGATAGATGGAATGATCGATATGCTGATGCGGCGACCTTTTCGCGCCGAATGACCCAAACCAAGCCGGACACCCGAGGTGGGCGGGTTGCCGAGACCAAAAACACTTTTCTGGGCTGAGCAAAAGCCAATATCTTATGAGCGGGCAGCTTCACCAGCTCGGAATATCATGAGCGACAACGGAAAGCGCGGGGAAGAAGGACCGGGTACGGGTGTCGTCGTTAAGGCGAAGCCGAAGACGAAGAAGCCCTCCATGTATAAGGTATTGATGCTGAATGACGACTACACTCCGATGGAATTTGTCGTCCACATTCTCGAGCGGTTCTTCAATAAGAGCCGGCAGGAGGCGACCCGGATCATGCTTCATGTACACCGCCGCGGGGTCGGGATCTGTGGCGTTTATACCTACGAAGTTGCCGAGACAAAGGTGACCCAGGTCATGGATTTTGCCCGGCAGCATCAGCATCCGCTCCAGTGCACTCTGGAAAAGGACTAAGTTCGGTAAGGAAGGACAGGCGCGCGTGCTGTCACGCAATCTCGAAAAATCGCTGCATCGGGCGCTCGCCAACGCCAACGAGCGCCATCACGAATATGCCACCCTCGAACATTTGCTGCTGGCGCTTACCGAGGATCAAGACGCGGTCGCGGTGTTGCGCGCGTGCAGCGTTGACCTCGATCGCCTTCGCCGAGAAGTATTAAACTACGTTGACAACGAGCTCGCCAATTTGGTCGCCACCCATGCCGACGACGCCAAGCCGACAGCGAGCTTCCAACGTGTCTTGCAGCGAGCCGCCATCCACGTCCAATCTTCGGGTCGCGAAGAGGTGACCGGCGCAAACGTGCTGGTCGCGATGTTCGCGGAGCGAGAAAGCCATGCGGTCTATTTTCTGCAAGAGCAGGACATGACCCGGTTCGACGCGGTCAACTACATTTCGCATGGCATCGCCAAGGCGCCCGGGCGCTCCGAAACGCGCCGTGTCCAGGGAGCCGATGAGGAGGATCGCAACGAAAAGTCGCAAAAGCGTAATCACGATGCCCTCGACGCCTATTGTGTGAACCTAAATAAGAAGGCCAAGGGCGGCAAAATCGATCCGCTGATCGGTCGTGAGGCGGAGGTCGAGCGGACCATCCAGATCTTGTGCCGTCGGGCAAAAAACAATCCGCTTTATGTTGGTGATCCGGGTGTCGGGAAGACGGCGATCGCGGAGGGTCTGGCGCGCCGGATTGTGCAACGCGAAGTGCCCGAAGTGCTCCTTAATGCGACTATCTACGCGCTCGATATGGGGGCGCTGCTCGCCGGCACGCGTTACCGCGGCGATTTCGAAGAACGCCTGAAGGGGGTGCTATCGGAACTGGAATCGCAGCCCGGCGCGATCCTGTTCATCGACGAGATTCATACCGTAATCGGGGCCGGCGCGACCAGCGGCGGGGCAATGGACGCCTCCAATTTACTGAAGCCAGCGCTGGCAGGTGGTGTAATCCGCTGCATAGGCTCGACCACTTACAAAGAATACCGGAATTATTTTGAAAAAGATCGGGCGCTCGTTCGCCGGTTCCAGAAGATCGACGTCAATGAGCCGACGGTAGAGGACTCGGTCAAGATTTTGCGAGGTCTAAAACCTTATTACGAGCGGCACCACAAGGTGCGTTACACGAACGATGCGTTACGCGCCGCTGTGGAGCTCTCGCATCGCTACATCGGCGATCGCAAACTTCCCGACAAGGCGATCGACGTTATCGACGAGACCGGCGCGGCCCAGATGCTGGTGCCTGAGAACCGGCGCCGTAAGACGATAACTGCGCGGGAAATAGAGGCCGTTATTGCGACAATGGCGCGGATTCCGCCCAAGAGTGTTTCGCGTGACGATCGCGAGGTGTTGAAGAACCTGCAACGCGATCTGAAAACAATGGTTTTCGGTCAGGATCAGGCGATCGAGGCGCTCGTATCCGCGATAAAATTGGCGCGAGCCGGTCTGCGCGATCCTGAGAAACCGATCGGCAGTTATCTGTTCTCAGGCCCGACTGGCGTCGGTAAGACGGAAGTGGCGCGGCAACTTGCTCGCACGCTCGGCATCGAAATTACCCGCTTCGACATGTCTGAGTATATGGAGCGGCATACGGTCTCGCGGTTGATTGGCGCGCCGCCCGGTTACGTCGGATTCGACCAGGGCGGACTGTTGACCGACGCCATCGATCAGCACCCGCACAGCGTCCTACTGCTCGACGAGATCGAGAAGGCGCATCCCGACCTGTTCAACATCCTGTTACAGGTAATGGATTACGGGAAGTTAACCGATCACAACGGCAAGACCGTCGACTTCCGAAACGTGATCTTGATCATGACGACCAACGCAGGCGCGTGGGACTTGGCAAAACCGGCGATCGGATTTGGCAGCGGAGTGCGCGAAGGCGACGATCAGGAAGCGATCAACCGAATGTTCACGCCGGAATTCCGGAACCGGCTCGATGCGGTCATCTCCTTTGCCCCCCTGTCCACTGAGACGATCGGCCGGGTCGTCGATAAGTTCGTGCTGCAGCTTGAAGAGCAGCTCGCCGACCGTAACGTCACGATTGAGCTCGATGACGAGGCAAGGGCCTGGCTTGCCGAGAAGGGTTACGACCGTCTCTTCGGCGCACGCCCGCTCGCCCGTATAATCCAAGAGCACATCAAGAAGCCGCTCGCCGAAGAGCTGCTTTTCGGGCGGCTGGCGAAAGGGGGAATCGTCCGGGTCACGTGCAACCGAGAGGAGGACAAGCTCTCCTTCTCCTATGAGGAGCGTCCCTCCGAGCCGGCCCAGAAGGAGCCCGAACTGGTCGAATAACGGGACCCGCTAACCGGCGTCTAGTCGCGGCGAAGAGCACGAAGGATCTTCCTGCTTGAACGGCGAGAACTCCGCCAATCCTTCCATCTTGCGCTCGATCATTTGCCGTTCGCGCTCGAGGAACTGGGCAACGGCGCGACGGAAGGCCGGATCGGGGATCCAGTGGGCACTATAGGTCGGTACCGGTAGGTAGCCGCGTTGGATCTTGTGCGGGCCCTGGGCCCCGGCCTCGACGTATTTGAGGCCCCGCACGATCGCGAACTCGATCGCCTGGTAATAACAGCATTCGAAATGAAGGAACTTGTAATCGCCGTAGCTGCCCCAGTTCCGGCCGTAAATCGTCTCCTTGCCGAGCAGGTTGAAAGCACCGGCGACATAGGTGGTACCGCGCCGGGCCATGACGAGGACGATCTTTTCTGGCATTCGCTCGCCGATCATCGCAAAGAAACGGCGATTGAGGTAAGCTGAGCCCCACTTGCGGTCCGAAGTGGCGAGGTAGAAGTCGAAGAACGCGTCCCAATGACGCGGCTTCAGATCGGACCCAGTCAACACTTCGATATCGAGATCTCGGGCGAGCGCTTCACGCCGCTCTTTTTTGACAGCTTTGCGCTTCCGCGAATTCAACGCCTCGAGGAAATCTTCAAAGTCCCGGTATCCCGCATTCTGCCAATGGAATTGCTGACCGAGGCGCAGCAGGAACCCTGAGTTGGCGAGCGTCTCTGCATCGGCAGCGTCGGGGAAATTCACATGCAATGATGAAATTCCGCGCCGCTTCGTGAATTCAACCATCCCGGCGAGCAGATGTTCGCGAGCTTCGGCGGGAACGCCGGCGCGAAGCATCAAGCGCGGACCCGGGACCGGGGTGAACGGCACCGCTGATAAAAATTTGGGGTAATAACGCCGCCCCGCGCGTTCATAGGCGTCGGCCCATCCGTAATCAAAAATATATTCGCCATAAGAATGGGTCTTTGCGTAGAGCGGGACCGCACCTACGATTTCGCCTTCAGAACCAGCGAGCGACAAATGTTGCGGCGTCCAGCCGGTACGTGGAGCCGCAGAGCCGCTTTCCTCCAGCGCGTTTAAAAACGTATGCGAGACGGTTGGATTGACATCGCCCGCGCAGGCATCCCATTCAGCGGCCGGAATTTCAGAGATCGCTGAATGGACCCGCACCGTGACTATCTCGGGGCTGGTGTCGTTCATCGCCGATGCGAGGCCAGGTTTATCAAAAGATCCATTACCAACCACTTAATCATGGTAAACTCGCCCGTTGCGACCGCTGACCCGCTGACTTTCATGCGCCCAACATAAGCTTAGCTCCGTCTCTGTCCAGCGCCGCGAAACTGCCCCATTGATCGCTCAAAAATCTCGCAGCCGCGGGAGACTAAGGCTCATGTTCCGATTTGCGATGATTGTTTTCTCGCTGGCAATGGTACCGCTAGCCACCGGACCGGTTTCAGCCGAGACCTTTGGTGATGCTAGTGTTGGCTTCAGCGCCGACCGGGTCCTAGTCGTCAACGGTCAGACTTACGTCGGCAAAATCTGGCACACGCCTGGCGCGCAGCGCCATGAACAGGCTCTCGGGGCGATGAAGCCGGTGTTAGTTTTGCACGCCGGCAGCGCAGTCGGCGAGATTGTCCTGCCACAACTGCATACAGTCCTCGAACTCACGCTACCTAAGGAGTTGTCGCTTCTGACCGATCCAGATGTTCTTCGCAAAACGGCCGTCCAGGAAACCATCAACGGGATCGTTACCACAAGGTATGTCGTGGGTGGAGACACGAGCGGGAACCGTGCGACAGGCTCAGTATGGCTCAGCGATGATGGCATTCCGATAAAAGGTGACGCGAAACTCGAGGCTCCCGACGGAAAAACCTCGACGCTGCGCTGGGAGCTCCGTCACGTGATGATCGGCAAGCAAGACCCGGCGCTGTTCGAGGTGCCACCGGGATACACCAAACTTCCGCCAGAAGCGGCGGGCCCCCTCCTAGGGATCCATATCGCACGGCACCAGGCGCCCTGAAACCCGTCCTTCCCCCCGGCGCAGATTAACCTCGATTTCGGAAGCTGTGGCCGGCATTTGGGAGCCCGGGAGATTGACCAGTAAACTGTGTAGCGCCCGCCACTTCGCTAACTGACGCACCTTATTTTACCTTCTCTCATCTAGAATGAACAAAATCCGAGGGGCGACCGCTGCTTATTTAGCGGCTCTTATTGCTATAGTTACGGTATTTGTAGTTCTCATCCTGGATGAGAGTCTTTCATCCATCACTTATTTTTTTGAAAGAAACTACAACGAAGGGTGGAACGTCTATAACGCTGCAAGGATGATCAATCACGAGCTGATCTACGATGGCAATCATTGGAGAGTTAACAATTACCCCATAGGCTCGTTTCTGCTGGTCGCCGCCGTCAATCTGATCGTCAACGATCTCCTGTTGAGCGGGCGAATCATCGCGCTGCTATCTTTCGTGGCCGTGGGTTTCTTGGCGGCGGTCGCGACCCGCCGCTTTGGCGGCGATCTCGTCGACGCGGAATTTGGCGGCGGCTGCGCCTTTGCGTTTTGCTATTTGATCGCGCCGGCCTGGGTCGCGGTGGACGATCCGCAGACTCTTGGCGAAGCGGTCATGCTTGGTGGCCTCGTCAGCTATTTTGCGGGCTCGCCGGAACGACGTGCCCTGTTTCGCACTGCTCTCTTCATCGTGCTCGCCCTGTTTGTCAAACACAACCTCGTGGCGATTCCTATTGTTATTACGCTTGATTTGGCGATCCGCTCGCCACGGCTGCTGCCAATTTGGTTAGCCTACTGTACCGGTCTGGTTGCGGGTTTTCTGGGTGTTACGGAACTCCTCGCCGGCGGCGCTTTCATAGATCATCTGCTGTCACCGCGTGTTTTTAGTTGGCATGGCAGCCGCTATCACCTGATGAAGTACTTGCGTTTATTCAAGTTTCCACTGCTCGGAATTGTCTTGAGCGCGCGGCCGCTCTTCTCCGGCCGGCGCTTCTTTCTGGCTGCCTGGGGTATCACGTCGATCGCCCTCGCAACCCTACTTTCCGGGTTCGAAGGAACATCTTACAATATGTTCCAGGACGCGGCGGTTTTCCTTGGAGTCACTTCGGGAGTCCTGTTAAGCGAATTGCGCAAGCTCCGAATCGATAACGCAAATATCCGGGACCCGCTGGCCAAACTCACAGCAGTCGTGCTACCGATTCTTGTCACCCAACCGGTCTGGGCGAGGCTTCCGGAAACCTTAGTTAAGTTAGTTCATCCAAGCCGCATTTTTGAACTTAATCACCAAGCGGAAAGAACGTTTCTGGCTGATGCCCGGTATATCTCTGCAAGAGGCGGGTCGGCATTTTGCGAAAGTTTACTATTGTGCTATGCAGCTGGGCAGCCCTTTATTTTAGACCCCTTCAACTCGCGGCAATATATTTTAGCCGGCAGACTTGACGAGGGTGAGTTGATCCAGCGTATCGCCGCTCATGAATTTGCGACGATTCAGGTTCGCGCGGATATCTGTGATGATCCGGCGACTGCCCAATGTCATATCTTGCATTATCCACAGAAGGTGAATCGGTTCACGGATAACACACTCTATGCGATAGACCTTTATTATCGAATCGATCGGCGCTCACGATATGGCGCTTTTTACGTCCCGAGATAGAGCGGGTCGAGCTGATGATTTCGCTCTTGCCATCGCAAAATCTAGCGTGGTCCAGACCGCGCCGCCGCCCGGTTGCGACTGGTGGCAGCCGACGATAGGTTTAGCGCGAACTGACCGGACACAACTGCGTGCGTTACCTCAGCACCCGCGATCCTGGACCCGCGCCCGACACCTTATCGTTCTCGGAGGCGCTGCTTGCCGGCCTCGCCGAAGATGGCGGGTTGCTTGTGCCGGACCATTGGCCCCGGCTTGCCCCCGCAGACTTCCGTGCCCTCGCTGGTTTGCCTTACGCCGAGCTGGCTGCTCGGCTCGTTTCGCTGTTCGCTGCCGATACCTTTTCAGTCGATGAACTACAGCGGCTCTCAGTGGCGGCATATAGCCGGTTCCGTCATGCAGCGGTCGCGCCCTTAGTCCAGCTCGACGAGAACCTTTGGCTTCTCGAGCTGTTTCACGGGCCGACTCTCGCCTTCAAGGATCTAGCATTACAGCTGGTCGGCCTGATGTTCGACGCGGTACTGGCTCGGCAGCACGAGCACGTCACGGTGATCGGTGCGACGTCCGGAGATACGGGTTCCGCCGCTATCGAAGCTTGCCGCGACCGCGAGGCGGTCGATATCTTCATTCTCTACCCGCATGGGCGTGTTTCCGAGGTGCAACGTCGGCAAATGACCACGGTCGAAGCCGCCAACGTTCATGCGATCGCGATCGAGGGTACGTTCGACGACTGTCAGGATCTCGTTAAAGCGCTGTTCGCAGATATGGGGCTCCGGCGTGAGTTGAACTTCTCGGCGGTAAACTCGATCAACTGGGCCCGGATCGCCGCTCAAACGGTGTACTATGTGGCCGCAGCGGTGGCGTTGGGCGCGCCCTCGCGCTTGGTTTCATTTAGTGTGCCGACCGGCAATTTCGGCAATGTCTACGCCGGACACGTGGCCCGCCAGATCGGGTTGCCGATCGATCGGCTAGTAATCGGCACTAACCGCAACGATATTCTTGCTCGATATTTCAGGAGCGGGCGCATGGCGCTTGCCGCTGTTGAGGCGAGCCTCAGTCCGAGCATGGATATCCAGGTGTCGAGCAATTTCGAGCGATTATTGTTTGAGCTGAAGGGTCGCGATGGCGCCGCGGTCAGTGAATCCATGAGGACTTTTCGGAGTACGGGCTCGTTGCCCGAAGATGATGAGGCATGGCGCGCCGCGCGGCGCTTGTTTTCCGCTCACAAGGTCGACGACACTGAGACGATGCAAACCATTGCCGAAACTTACTCCGAATCGGGTGCGCTGATCGATCCCCACACGGCGGTAGCTATTGCCGCCGCGCGAGCAGAAAGCTTTGCCCATAAGAAAGGCACACCGATGGTTGCCCTAGGTTGTGCCCATCCGGCTAAGTTTCCCGAAGCAGTCGAGCGAGCCACTGGAATTCGTCCGAGTTTGCCGACTATCCTCGCCGAGCTCCTCGAGAAGCGCGAGCGGATCGTCGTTATTCCTAACCACTTTGAAGCGGTGGTGCGCTTCATTCAGGACCATTCACACCGGGCTGGGGCCGCCATCTGATGATACGGGTTTCGACGCTCGCGAACGGCTTGCGGGTCGCCACCGACCAACTCGATACAGTCGATACGGTCTCGCTCGGCATCTGGGTCGATGTCGGAACGCGGCACGAACCGGCGGACGTCAATGGGGCCGCGCATTTTCTCGAACACATGGCCTTCAAGGGTACCGAGCGGCGAAGCGCTCGCGCGATTGCGGAAGAGATCGAGGCCGTCGGGGGCCACCTCAATGCCTACACCTCCCGCGAGAGCACCGCTTTCTACGCAAAAGTGCTGAAGGAAGATGTGGCGCTTGCCCTCGATATACTTGCTGACATTTTGCAGAACTCTACCTTTGATCCGGAAGAGTTTGAACGTGAGCGCACGGTTATTCTGCAGGAGATTGGCCAGGCAAACGATACGCCCGATGACATAATTTTTGATTATTTCCAGGAGCGCGCCTATCCGGATCAGGCCATGGGCCGGCCCGTTCTCGGCAGACCTGAAATTATTCGGCATTTGAAACGGGATGCTGTCATCAGCTATCTGCGCGACCATTACGGGGCGCAACAAATGGTGCTCGCGGCCGCGGGAAATCTAGAGCACCAAGCTCTAGTTGAGTTCGCTCAAAAACTGTTGGCGCATCTACCCGCGGAGAGGTTTGTCGCTACCGAACCGGCGTCCTACGCTGGCGGTGACCGGCGCGAGGACCGGGATCTCGAACAGCTGCACCTGGTGCTCGGTTTCCCTAGCGTCTCGCTAGGCGACCCCGATTTTTACGCTGCCTCCGTATTATCCACTGCCTTCGGTGGTGGCATGTCGTCCCGCCTGTTCCAGGAAATCCGCGAGAAACGGGGCGTCGTGTACGCGATCCACTCTTTCGTGCACGGATATCGGGACGGCGGCTTGTTCGGCATTTATGCCGGCACTGGCGAGAGTGAGGTGAGGGAACTTCTGCCGGCGCTCTGCGAAGAGGCCGTAAAGTTGCATGAGGGCTTAACGGCAATCGAGCTCAATCGCGCCAAGACGCAGATGAAGGCGGGGCTATTGATGTCGCTCGAAAGCACCTCCGCGCGTTGCGAGCAGCTAGCCCAGCACCTTCTCATTCATGGAACGCCATTCAACCCGCCCGAGCTCGTGCGGCGTATCGAGGCAGTGGACGACGCCGCAATTCGGCGAGTCGTGGAGCAATGGCGTGCGGCGCCACCGACGCTCGCAGCGGTCGGGCCATTGAGCCGGCTGGAAGATTACGACAGATTACGAACGCGCCTTGTGGTCTGAGCGGTGCTAAGATTAGATGGCGCCTCAGCGAAGATCCTTTCCGCGATTATTTCTCCCGCGCGCAGATCCCTTCAGATTAATCGGTGATCGTGTATTGTTGCGCCCGCCGGAACGCGGGGATTACGAGGAGTGGGCGAGCCTGCGCGCCAGCTCTCGGGACTTTCTCGCCCCCTGGGAACCGAGCTGGCCGCCGGATGCTTTGAGCCGGGCCAGTTTCCGTGCAAGAGTGGCCCGCTATGCGGATGACTGGCGCACCGACCAGGCATATAATTTTCTTGTATTTTCGCGAGACGAGGCGATCGTCGGGGGGATCGGACTCTCGAATCTGCGCCGTGGAGTTTCAGAGACCGCGAGCCTTGGCTATTGGATCGGCGAACGCTTTGCTCGGCAGCGGTATATGACGGCGGCACTGCCGCTCGTGATTGATTTTGCGTTCGAACGACTAGGTCTGCACCGAATCGAAGCTGCCTGTCTGCCAAGCAACATTCCGAGCCGATCTCTGCTTACCAGAGCTGGTTTCCGACAGGAGGGTTACGCTCGCGAATACCTATGCATCGCGGGTAAATGGCAGGACCATCTGCTCTTCGCTATGCTGCGCAGCGATCGAGATACTGCTTCACCGTAGCTGCGGGCGTGGATCAAGCGTGTCCTGCGTCGGTCGACAGCATTGTTAGATCGATGCCGAGTTTGGCGAGCGCGCGGCTCCATTTCCGGTCGTCATCGGGGTCGAAAATAATGCCATCATCGGCGGCGACCGAGAGCCAGCCATTAGCTTGGATCTCCGCATCGAGTTGACCTGGGGCCCAGCCGGCATAGCCGAGCGCGAAGAGACTCTGGCTTGGCCCGCGGCCCTGCCCCATAGCGCGCAGGATATCGAGAGTGGCCGTCAGCGCGATATTGTCGTCCACGATGAGCGTCGCGTCTTCGTTATAATCGGCCGTGTGCAGCACGAAGCCGCGGCCCGCTTCAACTGGACCGCCGAAATGCACGGGGCGCGATTGGACTTCGCGGCTCGGTGAGAGGTCGAGCTTTGAAAACAGCTCGCCCATAGTCAGCGATCCGATCAATTTGTTGATGACCAGGCCCATGGCGCCGGCCTCCCCGGTGTGTGCGCAGATATAGACAACTGACCGGGCAAAGCGCTGGTCGAGCATCTGAGGCATTGCTACGAGGAGTTGGCCCGAGAGCGACGTCATTCCATCCTCCACTTCGATGGGACCCTCAAGTCGGCGCTCCGATCTGTGGATCTGTACTTCTATATAAGGCTTTGGTTTTCAGGCCGCTCGGCGATCGCGTTCTAATTAGGTGTGATCCGCCTGAAGCGATTCCTAACCGTGAGGTAGGGCAATTCTTACTGCTGCAGAGAGACCTGGGTTGGCGAACGGTCGGCATTGTCGGCGGCGGACTTGAGAAGACCGGTGACAAGGCGCCGTAACGAGGGGGCTTCGCCAGGGCGGAAGTCGACAGGCCGGCATAGCGCCATCGCGAGGATGCCGAGCCGGGCCATTTTCTGCGCGGCATAGGCACTCTCGGCGGCGCTGGCGCTCAGCCGCTCAAGGACCGCGCCACCGAACTGCTGCACGAGAACACTGCCGACAAGGTCAGCGGCGCCGACCAGGCCGGCGCCGATGACGAGCCGGCGCAGCAGATGTACGGTGCCGGTCAAGCCGGGCCGCTGGCCATAGACCTCGGCGATCTCTCGGATGAGGCGCGTAGCGCGGACGGCAAAGAGAAGAGTGTCGAGCAAAGCGGTGGGGCTGACCGCATTAATTGCAAAGGCCTGGGTCGCGGCACGGCGGACCGCAGCTTCCGCCAGCCGATCGGCTGGGGCGAGCACAAACCTCAAGAACAGCTCCAAGGTATCCCGTCCGCTGTGATGCGGTTCGCAGGCCGCGCGATAACGGGCGACGGGCTCGCCGAGCAAGGGATCGCGGGCAAGAATTGTCGCCGCGGCATCGATCTCTCGCCTGAGCTCGCTCGACAGAGCCAAAGGGATCAGATTGCGCAAGCGTTCGGTCGAGCGCAAACGCCAAAAGCCGCGCAGCTCAGAGATCAGCCAGTACCCGATACCGCCGCCGGCGAGCGCAACCGTCGCTAGCGCAGCCGCGCCGAGCCCGGTGCCGCGCGCGAATGCGCCATCGACGAACTCCACAAGATCGATGCCGATCCATCCGATGAGCAGGATCCCTAACCCGGCGGCCGCGACCGCGGCAGGAGACCTCGACGGCGCGATATGCGGGGCCGGAAGATTTGCTTCCGGGAATGGCGCCCGGCCCAGCTCGAGCCGGCCGGTTTCTGCGGTTTCGACCACGCGCGGCCGCAACCGTTCTGGTGGCGGCTCCGGTGCAATGGTCATGCGAGGACGTCCTCCAGCAAAAACTCTAGTGCCTTATCGAGATTGATATGGGGGATGCCGGCGTCGGCGGCGCGTGTAATCTGGGGCGGCTGAAAGACAGGAAATGCAGTGAACCGCTCGCCCCAAAAACCCGCGGGCGGCGGCGTTACCGGCACGATCCCTGGGAAGAAACGGATGCGCCGTTCACCCCCCTGCGGCAGTCCGATCACGATGTCAACCTTGCGGCCATCGATCACGTCCGTGCCATCCTCGGTGCAGCGGATCGAGGCGAGCGCCGCCGCCGCAACTCGGGCATGCGCCGCCCTCGCCCTCAAGCTCGGAGCCTCGACGAGATTGCTCATCAGCGCTTCAAGATGGTCACGTTGCACCGCCGGCACATGGTCGGCCTTGGTCGCGGCGAACAGGACCCGGTCGATGCGGGTGCCGAAAAGCCACCGCAACGGGCTTCTCCTGCCAAAACGAAAGGCGGCGAGGATCGCCTCGAGAGCAAGCCTCTGATCCGCAAAGGCGTCCGCACCGGCGTTGAGCGCGCGTAATACGTCGATAAGCACGATCTGGCGATCGATGTTGCGGGCCAGCTCTGCAAAGAACGGCTCGACAACCGATCGCTTGTAAGCTTCGAAACGCTTCTCCATCAATGCGGCGATGCTGCCGGCGCGCGGCCGCTTCCCGATTGCGATCGGCATCGGGCAGAAGTACAGCAGCGAAACATCGCCAATCGAGCCGGGGTTCAAAAACCGACCTGGCTGCAAGAAGCTCAATTCCTCTTGGCCGCGGCACGTGGTGAGAAAGATGCGGTAAAGATTGTGTGCTTGCCGCGCCGTCTCCGGGTCGCTTTCGCGGTCCGCAGGATGGCATGCCAGGTAGTCGAGCCACTCGCGCGCAAGCGGCGCGCGTACGCCGCGTTGTGCAAGGCTCAGCGTGGTCTGCGACCAATCGGCGTAGGTCTGATGCAACAACGGAAGGTCGAGCAGCCATTCGCCGGGATAATCGAGGATCTCGAGGTGGAGTTCCGCGGTGCGCCCCAGGAAAACCCCGAGCCGCAAGAGGCCCATGTGAGAAAATAGCAGCGAGAGACGAGCCTGCCGTAAATCCGTCGTGCTTGGTGGCCAATGGGGCGGATCGGCTGCAAGCGCCGCGACCGTCTCGCGCAACGGGAATTCGGGGACGGTTTCCCCCTTCGGCCTGCAAAGCCGGGCCGCTTGGATGCGTCGTTCCGCTGCGGCGCGCAGGAATGGCAGGCGGGCCGGACGGCCGACGGCGCCCAGCAGGTTGTACACGAGGCTGGTGACGAATGCGGTTTTGCCGGATTGACTGAGCCCAGTTACCGCGAGCCGGACCGTGCGGTTACGCACCAGCTCCGTCAGTCTCGGCACCCTGTCGAGCGCACGCATATCCGATGGAAACGCCAGGAGTTTGCTGTCAGATCAGTCCGGCGCCGCAGGCGGACCCGGGCAACGCCTGTTATCCGGGCGGCTTCATCGCGACGTCGAGCATCACGTTTGGCAGGATTTCTCGGATGACGCCGCGCAACGTCGATTCATCGGCGGCGGTCGCTGCGGCCAGCAGGCGCCGCGAGCCACGGCGAAGAATGCGGGCTGTGGCACGGCCGTCGCGACCGGGCCGGATCGTTGCGAAGGCATCGGCGGGCTCGATCCGTTTCAGAATGCGCTTCAGAGCCTGTAATCCTTCGGAGGTCTCGACATCGTATGAGGGGGTCTCGGGTGTTTCCGGCTCCGGCTCCTCCTCGACCGCGGCATCGACCGCCTCGACAGGCCGATACCGGGCGAAGGACTGGTAGATCGCTCGGCCGGGCTCCGCATCGATCCGAGATTGCAGCTCCCAGCTTTCCCCGCGCGACGACAATTCGCTGATCAAGGCGAACATGTCATCACAATCCTCTTCATGCGAGCAGGTCAGGAATGCGAGGCGTCCATCGTGTTCGACGACGCGATCATCATCCTCGGCAAAACCGAGTTCTGACAACGCGTTGTCAAGCGCGCGGCGCGAAGCGACCAAGAGGGTCGTCACATGCAGGCGGCGGCCGCTCTCCGCCGGGTTCTTGTCCGCCATAGTTGTTCCTCCCGCGTGGGGTCGATCGGCCGGCTCTGCAATTTATTTGGTGTTTCGTCGCCGCGCGACGAAAAATAAGGCTGCAGCAGCTTGCGCTAAGCCGGTTGGGTCTCGCCTCTTCGGTTGAGGCGTACCTCGCGGTTGACGCCGACGTTCATCAGCAGGCCCAACCCGAACATGACGGCGAGCATCGCGGTACCGCCATAGGAGATCAACGGCAGCGGCACCCCTACTACCGGGATCAAGCCCATAACCATCGACGTGTTTATAAAAATATAGAGCGAAAAGTTGGCAACGATGCCGAGACCGAGCAAGCGGCCGAAATGACTGCGGCAACGCAAGGCGATTACGAACCCGTAACCGATCATAAGTGAATAGACCGCGAGAAGGCTGACCCCACCGAGGAAGCCGAACTCCTCCCCGAGAGTCGTAAAGATGAAGTCCGTCTGTTTCTCCGGCAAGAAGCTCAGATGGCTTTGGCTGCCGTTAAGAAAACCTTTGCCGAACAGCCCACCCGAACCGAGAGCAATCTTTGATTGAAGAATGTGATAGCCAGCGCCAAGCGGATCGCTTTCCGGATCGAGAAAGGTATAGACCCGGTTTTTCTGGTAATCGCGCAGGAAGCGCCACCCGAGCGGCAGCGCAGCCGCTGCGGCGAGCCCGATCAGGGCAAAGATCCTCAGGCGCACCGCGCCAATGAAGAACATGACGGCTCCGGTCAGGAGCAGCATGATCGAAGTGCCGAGATCCGGCTGCTTCAGCACCAGCGCCATCGGGATCAGAACCATCAATGCGGGCAGCACCAGGAAGCGAGCTTGCCCAATGTCCTCACTTGAGAGGGCATGGAAGTAACGAGCTAAAGCCAAGATCAGCGCCACATTCATCAGCTGAGAGGGCTGTAATTGGATTATCCCGAGGTCGATCCAGCGCTGCGCACCCATGCCGGCAAACCCGCGCAGGCTCACGGCGATGACCAACACCAGAGCGATCGCGTAAAACCAATACGCCGCCCGGAACCAAACGCGGATTCCAAGGAGGGCTGCAATCAGCATCGGAACGAGCGCGATTACGAAACGAATTGCCTGAGTCGCTGCCCAGGGCTGCATGCTCCCGTCGGCCGCCGAGTACAATACTGCGATGCCGAAACATGAAGCCACGAGGACCAGCAGCACGAGGCCCCAGCTCATACCCCGAAGCTTTTCGAAAAGGGTGAGCCGGCCCCGTCCCAATTCCGAGACTCCGCCGGTCATGGCTCAGCCGCCGGGCATACCGGCGCGCAGCGGTGCGCCTTCGACCGCATGTGCGACCCGATCCCCGCCGGGTATCCGCCTGGCAGGGTCTCGCCTCTGTGTCTCCAGCAGCACGTCCCGGCAGATCGGCGCAGCAACGGCCGAACCGCCACCTCCGCTAGTCCCGCCATGCTCGACCACGGTCGCGCAAACATACCGCGGTGCGCTGACCGGGGCGAAGGCAACGAACAGCGCATGGTCGCGATCCTTCCAGGGGATTTGGCCCGCCCTGCCGTGCCCGCGCTCATGCTCGCTGATGCGGCGGACCTGCGAGGTGCCCGACTTGCCGCCCATCGCAAACCCGGGTGCGAGGATCCGCGCGGCGTAGGCGGTGCCGCCCTGCTCATTGACGACCGCGATCATGCCGTCAACCACGAGGGGGAGTATTCGTGGATTGAGCCCCAGCGGGGCGAAGCTGAGCGGCCGCGGATCACCGCCAGGCGGCAAAAGGCCCTCCGGCCGCACGAGCCGGGGCGCCACCGCGCGGCCGGTGACAAGGCGAGCGGCCATCGTCGCGAGCTGCAGAGGGGTCGCAAGGACTGATCCCTGGCCGATGCCGGCGATCAATGTCTCCCCCTGCGACCACGCCGCGCCGCTCATGGCGAGCCTCCACTCACGGCTCGGTATCAGCCCCGGCCGTTCGCCCGGGATTCCCAGACCCAGGGTTCCGCCAAAGCCGAACCGCCGAGCCATCGCGGCGAGCCTATCGATGCCGACCCGTAGGGCAGTCTCGTAGAAAAACACGTCGCACGATTTTTTTATTGCGTCACGCAATCGCAGCGTCCCGTGGCCACCATGCCGCCAGCAGTGGAAGATTGCGTTGCCGAATTCGAGATATCCCGGGCAGGAAAACGACGTCTCGGGGGTCAAAACCCCGGACGCCAACGCCGCGGTCGCGACCACCGGCTTGAAGGCCGAGCCGGGTGGGTAGACACCCGCGATCACTTTGTTGGACAGTGGCTTGCGCGGGTCATTCGAAAGCTCCCGCCACATTGCTGGGGAGAGGCCGGTCGAAAACGGTGCCGGATCGAAACCCGGACTTGAGACGAGGGCGAGAATATCGCCAGTCAAGACATCGAGTAGAACACACGCCACGCTCTGTTCGGCAGCGCAGCGACGGGTCACAAATTGCTGTATCTCAATGTCGAGGGTAGTGACCACGTCCTGCCCGGGCTTGCCCGCCACCCGGGCGAGCTCGCGCGCGACCCGACCCAAGGCATTGACCTCGACCTGGCTCGTTCCCGCCGTCCCCCGCAGCTCGATGTCCTGGGATTTTTCGACGCCAGTTTTGCCAATACGGAAATCCGGCAGCTCGAGCAACGGGTCGCCGTCGAGTTCCTGCTCCGAGGCGGCCGCGACATAACCGATAACGTGAGCGGCGGTCTCGCCGAAGGGGTATTGTCGGCTAAGGCCCTCCTCGATCGACACGCCGGGCAGTTCGGGTATGGCCACTTCGACCCGGGCCATCTCCTCCCAGCTTAAATTGGTGCGGATTACTACGGGCACGAAAGAGTACTTGCGCCGGATCTCGCGCAACACGCGATGCCGGTCGGCCTCGCCAAGGTCGACCAAGGTCGCGAGCGCGTTCAGGGTCGCCGCGATATCGCCGGCTTGCTCCGGGACGATTACGAGATGATAATTTCGCCGATTATCGGCGAGAGCGATACCAAACCGATCGAGTATTCGCCCCCGCCGCGGCGCCACCAATCGCAGACTGATCCGGTTCTCGTCCGCGAGCACCGCGTAGCGATCCCTTTCGAGAACCTGCAGCTGGTACATTCGTCCGGCGATACCAGCGAGCAGGAACGCCTGCGCGCCGGCAAGGAAAACCGCGCGGCGAGTAAACAGCTTTTGCCGTTGGGCCTCGCGCTGCATCGGCTGTTTGGCTAAATCAGGGCTGCCCGCCTCAACCAGGAGCCATCAGCGCGCGTTGGCTTTGGCCCAGCAGAAAGCTGGCGACAGGAAACAAAAGAACGGTCAGCACCGCTGAGACCGTCGGGGCCCGGAAATCCAAGACCGCTGCGGCGAGCAGCAAATGCAATGTCGACGCAAGGGTCATCGCAGCAGCGGTCAACAGCGCAAAGCTGGCCCAGAGGATCGGAAAGGGCCGATTGAGAAGATGGCACCTATACTTCAGCAGAATGGCGCGGCTCAGCAGCAGACCCAGAGCGCTGACCCCGAGCGGCCCGCCGGAAACCAGATCCTGAGTCATGCCAATCGCGAAGAGGGCGGCTGCCGGCAACAGACTGGGATAGTGAATCGTCCAGTAATAACTGGCCATCAACACGAGGGCTGGGCTCACCACCGCGGCGCCGAGAATATGCAGTGGTTCGATGGACAACAGCATCGCTAACACCGATGTCGCGACGGGCAACAGGGACATCATCCCAGTGTCCGGGAAGGGGGTGGGCAATTTGCGGCCACTCGGCGCTCCTCGCGTTCAGCGTCGAAGTATCTGGCTGGAAGCTGAGGCTTCCCTGCGCCGGGCGCCTCGCGGGAGAAGGGATAGAGGATCGGGCAGCGCATCTGCCAATCCATAATCGACGATACGGATGTAATCGACCCGTGACAAAGCCCCGTAGGGCTCCACGCGAGGCGGCCCCCCATCCGAAGCTGCAACCACACCTACCGGAAGTCCGGGGGGAAACACACCGCCTTGCCCTGATGTCACTATCCGGTCGCCTGTCCTTATCGCCGCGCCTGGGTCTGCGAAACTCAGGCTCGGGTGCGGGGAATTGTCCCCGACGAGTATCGCTCGTTCTCCGCTACCCTCGACAATGACCGGAACGCGAGAGTTCAGATCCGTGATGAGCAGGATGCGCGATGCTCGGGCGCCCACCTCCGATACACGCCCGATCAGACCATCTCCACCGAGGGCTGCTTGACCACGAGCCACGCCGTGGTCGCGGCCCGCAGCGACCACGACGCTTTTCACGAAGACGCCGTCCGACGCTGCAACAACGCGCGCGGTTAAATAAGAGGACGGCGGTTCTGGCACAAAGTTGAGAAGGTCCCGCAGCTTAGCGTTCTCGGAAGCGAGCCCAAGGGTGGTCAGTTGCCAAGCCCGCAACTTTTCGTTTTCTTCCGCCAGCCGCTTGTTCTCACCATAAACCCGTACGAAGCCGAGGGCGCGATCGATCGCTCTGTCGAGAAGCAAGGCCGGCCGCGACGATATCTCCAAGGCTGGGCTCAAGGCATCTATAATCGAACTTCGCAACGACTGAAACGCCACCTGGTCCGCCTTGCCGACGATGATCATCAGCGCCGACGCTAAGACTAGCAGGGGCGTGGTAATCCGCTCTATTTTAGCACGGCGAGCTGGCAAGAGGCGGATCACAGGACTGTCTCGGTCCAGATCATTATAAAGCCCCCTTTTTGGGCGCGGGCATGCTTACCAGGTATTAATCAATACATTTCGCAAGGCCTTCATCTCCTCGAGGGCACGGCCCGTGCCAAGCGCGACACAGCTGAGGGGATCCTCGGCGATGGATACCGGGAGACCGGTCGCATGACGTATCACGAGGTCGAGATTGCTCAGCAGCGCGCCCCCGCCCGCCAGTACGATTCCTCTGTCCACGATATCGGCGGCCAGTTCTGGCGCGGTATGTTCGAGCGCGACCTTGACCGCCTCGACAATCGCGCTGACCGGTTCGGCAAGGCTTTCGGCGATTTGCCGTTCGCTGATGACGATCTCCTTCGGCACACCATTCATAAGATCGCGCCCCTTTATCTCCATGGTGCGGCCTTCGCCGCTCTCAGGCAGACAGGCGGAGCCGATCTCTTTTTTGATCCGCTCGGCACTGCTCTCGCCGACAAGCAAGTTATGGTTGCGGCGAATATAGCCGATGATTGCCTCGTCCATTTTGTCGCCGCCCATTCGCACAGAGCGGCAATAAACAATGCCGCCGAGCGACAGTACCGCCACTTCGGTTGTTCCTCCCCCGACGTCGACGATCATCGAGCCGGTCGGCTCGGTGACTGGAAGTCCGGCGCCAATCGCCGCCGCCATCGGCTCCTCGATCAGCAGTACCCGCCTGGCGCCGGCGCTTTCGGCGGACTCCTGTATCGCACGACGCTCCACGGCCGTCGATCCCGACGGAACACATACGACGATTTGCGGTGTGGCGAAGCTGCGGCGGTTGTGCACCTTGCGGATGAAATGCTTGATCATTTCCTCCGTCACCTCGAAATCGGCAATGACGCCATCCCGCAATGGCCGGATCGCCTGGATGTTGCCGGGGGTGCGGCCAAGCATCGCCTTAGCCTCCTCACCTACGGCGAGCACATGCTTGCGCCCTTTGACGCTGGCGATTGCCACCACCGAGGGCTCGTTCAGGACGATGCCCCGCCCCTTTACATATACCAGGGTGTTTGCCGTGCCGAGATCGATCGCCATATCGGCAGAGAGCAAACCCAACATTCTTCCAAGCATGTGAGCGGAAACCCAAGCCTGCGCGCGGGATCCTAACCGTCGCGCTCGTCAAGCAAGCGCCCCGGCTCGCCGGATCGGACCTAGAATGACACCCTGGCTCGAATGTCTCAACGGGTGGTTAGCCGCGCTCAGCCAGCCAGTGGCAGCGGCGGTGGTTCCGATGCCGCTGATTAAGTTCTCTTGCCGGGAAAGTTCGCCGCGCCGATATAGATACGCGAGCGGAGCAAATCCCTTTCGAACCAGCAAAGAGGCACACAACAAGCATTGCGCGAAAGGGGCCCGCGAACATTGAAATGGCGAGGCAAGCAGTCGGATTAGCTACGCTTCGCGCCACAGCGCGTTGCGGTATGCTTCGAGCGTCGGGACGTCAAAGCAGACAAAAATCACGAACTCGGGAAAATCGTGCTCCGCCAGATGAGAGCCAACCGTTGCGATGGCAATATTGACGCCTTCTTGCCGCGGGAAACCGTAAATGCCGGTCGCGATCGCAGGAAAGGCGATGTCCCGAAACCTCTTCGAACGAGCAATCGCAGGACAGCGGCGAGAACAGCTCGCCAAGTGGTCCCGCTCTCCGGCCTCACCGCCTCGCCAGACCGGTCCAACGGTATGGATGACGTGAGCAGCGGGCAGGCGGTAGCCCCGGGTCAGACGTGCTTCCCCCGTCGGGACACCCACCAATTAATCGACACTCGGCGAGGAGCTCGGGCTCGGCGGCGCGTTGGATCGCGCTATCGACCCCGCCTCCACCGCGGAGGGATGTATTCGCCGCGTTTACAATCGCCTCGACCTCCAGCCGGGTGATATCGCTGGAAGAAAGGCGGACCCGATATGCGAGCTCAGACGTGAGCATGGCCACTGTCCATTGAGGAAACAGGCGTAGTAATCAAAAGCTTAGGCGCCAAGCTCCTCAACTGGGTCGCTGCCGAAGAGCCATTCTTCCACGATGCTCCCGTCGCCGCCGTCTACAATGACTTTAGCCGGCTCATCGGATTCGGCCAAGCGGACGGCTTCCGCGATGGCTTCCTCGCGGACCTGGAATCCGCCGCGCGGCCGAGCCTCTCCTTCTTTCGTCACCGTCCAGCCGTCCTGGGTCGGATGAACACGGTAAATATGGCGACCCAACATTCTCGGCCTCCTTAGCGGGTGTCACCAAATCATCTGGCCAACACACTGGTCCTGCCCTGTGTTCCCGCTCTCCGAGCCGACGCGATCCGCTCCTGAAAAAAAGCCGGCGTCGACCATAGCCGACACCGGCAAGGATGCGGGTGGCAAACCCGCGACAGGGAGACTTTGCCAAGCCGGACTGCAAGGAATAGGGCGAGCGTCCGGCAGCCCGCCTAGCGGGTCAACCCGCTAGCTCGACTTAGGTTCCCCAAAATTGTCAAAAATTTGCATCTCACTGAGACGCTCTTCGCAGCTCCTCCGCCGACGCGCGGGATGCTAATGCGACGCGGCGATCTCGACGCGTGTAATCGAATCCGACCTCGGCGCGGGTGTCGGGACCACTCGTTCGTGGTGCTCGCGCCAGAAGCTTCGATTCACCGATGTCCCCCGAGGGAATGGCCCCGGTCAGTCTCCGCAATGCCTCCCGGCCGCGTGACAGACGCGAGCGGATAGTTCCAACAGGCACGTCGAGGACCGCGGCAACCTCTTCGTAGCGCATTCCTTCCAATCCAATTAGTAGAATAACCGTGCGCTGCTCATCTGGCAATTTGGAGATTGCACGCTCAAGGTCGCGGAGCTCAAGCCGCTTCCCTTGTTGAGGCGCGCGGCTCAGCAGCGGCTCGCTTTCGTTCAACCCCACGGCAGTACCTTCGCGAACGGCTCGCCGAATATGGTTAACGTATTGGTTGTGGAGGATGGTGAACAGCCAAGCCCGGAGATCCGACCCTTGCTGCCAAAGATGTAATTTACCGAGGGCACGCGTTAGGCAGTCCTGAACGAGATCATCCGCGGTGACGACATCGCGTGTAAGTGCGCGCGCGTAGCGGCGCAAGCGGGGAATCTCGGCTTCGATCTCACGGTGAGTGTCGGCCACAGGCGCTCCTCTCGCTTTAGCTGATCGGCTGGGCGGGCGATCTAAACCACGCGAGTGTAGGAAGCTGCCGTAATCCGATGATGTCAGGTGAACCGGTTTTGTGTAAGATTTTGTAACTATATGTATGGTGCCCGAAAGGGTGGTTTCGGCTCCGCTGCTGGGTCTGCGCGGCGGGCAGGCCATCGAAAAGAGGTAGCGGAAGCTCGCCGGTATGAATGACCACGGTCACATCCTAATTGTCGACGATCAGCGGGAGATCTGCGATCTAGTCCAGGAGTATCTGTCTGGCGAGGGGTACCGAGTGTCGACTGCGCAAAGCGGCGCCGACATGCGCAAGGTCATGGCGCAATTGCCGGTCGACCTCGTGATTCTCGATCTGATGTTGCCCGGCGAGGACGGACTGACTCTGGCCCGCTCGCTGCGTCAGGACCTACCCAATGTTGGCATCATCATCCTGACCGGGCGCGGCGAGATTGTTGACCGTATCATCGGGCTCGAGATGGGTGCCGACGACTACCTGCCCAAGCCCTTCCACCTTCGCGAATTGCTGGCACGAGTAAAAAGTGTGCTGCGCCGCGCCTCGTCTCGTGGCGCGGAACGGCAGGGAGCCCCGCCGCGCTCCAAGGCGCGATTCGCCGGCTGGAACCTCGATCTTTCAGCCAGAGAGCTTTACTCACCAGCGGGGAAGGAAGTACGGCTGACCACTGGCGAATTCGATTTGTTAGCGGCGTTCGTCAACAATGCGAACCAGGTACTGACCAGGGACAGGCTGTTGGACCTCGCCCGCAATCGCGAGGCCGGGCCTTTCGACCGAACGATCGACGTCCAGGTCGGACGATTGCGGCGCAAGCTTGAAGACGACCCGCAACGGCCGACGATGATCAAGACGGTGCGCGGCAGCGGTTATATCTTCACTCCGCCGGTCGAAGTAACGTAAGTAATCGGGTTCACACGGTCAAGTAGCTGCGCACTGCGGTCTCGTCCATGTCCTCGCGGCGGCCGAACAACACGATTTCGCCGCGTTCCACGACGAGGTAGCAGGCGGCCAGGTCGCGGGCGAATTCGAAATATTGCTCGACCAGCAGGATCGCCATGTCGCCGCGTTCGGCGAGGGCGCGGATCACGCGCTCGATCTCTTTGATGATCGAAGGCTGGATGCCTTCGGTCGGCTCGTCGAGGATCAGCAGGCGCGGTCGGGTGACGAGAGCGCGAGCTATCGCCAGCTGTTGCTGCTGGCCGCCCGAGAGGTCGCCACCGCGGCGATGCAGCATTTCCTTCAGCACCGGGAAAAGGATGAAAATCTCGTCAGGCAGATCGCGCTCACCGCGCGGCCGCGGCGCGAAGCCGGTCGCGAGGTTCTCCGACACGGTCAACCGCGGAAAGATCTCGCGGCCTTGCGGCACCAGCGCGAGCCCCGCACGCGCGCGTTCGTGCGGAGGAAGCCCATTCAGGACCCGGTCCTCCCAAGAGATGCGGCCGGAGCGGATCGGCTGGAGCCCGAAGATCGCCCGCAACAAGCTGGTCTTGCCGACACCGTTGCGGCCGAGGATGCAGGTCACCTCGCCCTTTTTCGCGGTCAGGCTGACACGCCGCAAGGTATGGCTCGCGCCGTAATAGAGATCGATGGCTTCGACCGACAGCACGGTTCACCGGCCGAGGTAGACTTCGATGACCCGGGGGTCGTTCTGCACGTGGTCGATCGAACCTTCGGCCAGGACGGACCCCTCGTGCAGGACGGTCACCCGCGCGCCGAGGCTGCGGACAAACGCCATATCGTGCTCGACAACGACAATCGTGCGGTCCTTGGCCAGATCGAGGACCAGCTCGGCCGTCTCTTCGGTTTCCCGGTCGGTCATGCCGGCCACCGGCTCGTCGAGCAGCAACAGCGTGCGGTCGTGGATCAGCAGCATGCCGATCTCGAGCCATTGCTTCTGACCATGGCTCAGGGCGGCGGAGGGCTGACCGCGCTGCTCGGTCAACCCGATGCGCTCCAGAGTGGCGTCGATGCGACCGCGGCGATCGGGCGTGAGGCGCGCGAACAGGGTCCCCCAGGTCGAGCGGCTGTCTGCAAGCGATAATTCGAGGTTCTCAAAGACGGTCAGGTTTTCGAAGACGGTCGGCCGCTGAAATTTGCGGCCGATGCCGAGATTGGCGATCTCGGCTTCGTCGAGGCGGGTCAGATCGGCCGAGCCGCGGAAGTAGACCTCCCCGGAATCGGGGCGGGTCTTGCCGGTGACGACATCCATCATCGTCGTCTTGCCGGCGCCGTTCGGACCGATGATCGTGCGCAGCTCGCCTTCCTCGACAAGCAGCGAAAGCTCCTTCAACGCTTTGAAGCCGTCGAAGCTGACCGTGACCCCATTGAGGTAAAGTAGGACCTCGGTCGCCGCCGCCGGGTTCACGCCTGCTCCCCAGCCGGGACGGGAGCCGCCGTGCGCGGGCGCGCCCAGCGGGCGTGCCGAAGCATTCCGACGACACCTTGCGGAAAGACCAGGGTCGTCAGGACAAACAGCGCGCCGAGAACGAATAGCCAGGTCTCGGGCGCCGCGCCGGTCAACCAGGTCTTTGCAACGTTGACCAATACCGCGCCTACGATCGCCCCCGAAAGAGTGCCGCGGCCGCCGACCGAAACCCAGATCGCAATCTCGATCGAATTGCCCGGCGAGAATTCGCTCGGATTGATAATGCCGACCTGCGGCACGTAAAGCGCGCCGGCGATGCCGGCGAGCACGGCCGAGACGGTGAAGACGAACAGTTTCGCGTTCGTAACCGAGTAGCCGAGAAAGCGTACCCGGCTCTCCGAGTCGCGCATCGCCAACAATACCCGCCCGAGCTTGGAGGCGATGATGAAGCGGCACAACAGATAGCCGAGCCCGAGGGCGGCGACTGACGCCAGATAAAGACCGAGCCGCGTCGAAGGCTGGTGCACATCCCAACCGAGGATATCCTTGTAATCGGTCATGCCGTTGTTGCCGCCGAACCCCATGTCATTTCGAAAGAAGGCGAGCATCAGGGCGTAGGTCATCGCCTGTGTGATGATCGACAGGTAGACCCCAGTAACGCGCGAGCGGAAGGCAAGCCAGCCGAACACCAATGCGAGCAGCCCCGGAACCAGCACCACCATCGCCGCGGCCCAGGCGAAATGGTCGAAGCCCCGCCAGAACCAGGGTAGCTCCTTCCAATTGAGGAAGACCATAAAATCGGGCAGCAGCGGGTTGCCGTAGACGCTGCGCGTGCCGATCTGCCGCATTAGGTACATGCCCATGCAGTACCCGCCGAGCGCAAAGAAGGCGCCGTGGCCAAGGCTCAAAATCCCCGCATACCCCCAGATCAGATCAAGGCTGAGTGCCAACAGCGCATAGCAGAGATATTTGCCCAATAACGGAACAAGGTAATCGGGCATAGCTCCGGCGGAACTCGGCGGTACCCAAAGATTGAAGGCGGGAACCGCCAAAGCGAGCACGATCCCGCAAGCGAGGTAGCACGCCCAGAAACGCGGGCTCCAGGCCGTCCTCCTCGCATTTTCGGGGGTCGCCGCCACGGCTCAGACCTCGGCTTCCGCGACGCGGCCCTTCAGTGCGAACAATCCGCGGGGACGCCGCTGGATAAAAAGAATGATCGCCACCAACACGACGATCTTGCCGAGGATCGCCCCGGCTACGGGTTCGAGGAATTTGTTGACGATGCCGAGCGACAGCGCGCCGACCAAGGTGCCCATCAGATTGCCGACGCCGCCGAAGACGACGACGAGAAAGCTGTCGACAATGTAGATCGTGCCGAGATTGGGGCTGACATTGCCGATTTGGCTCAGCGCCACCCCAGCCATTCCCGCAATGGCCGAGCCGAGCCCAAAGGTTAGCGCATCGACGCGCGCAGTGCGAATGCCCATCACGGAGGCCATGGCCCGGTTCTGGGTGACCGCACGAATGTACAATCCGAACTGCGTGCGGTTGAGGACGAGCGCCAGCACTCCCAGAACGATGAAGCAGAAGGCGATGATATAGAGGCGGTTCCAGGTCACCGTGAAACCCCCGACCAAGTCGAACCCGCCGGTCATCCAGCTCGGGTTCGAGACCGCCTTGTTGGGCGCGCCAAAGATCGAGCGTACCGTCTGCTGCAGGATCAGGCTGACGCCCCAGGTCGCGAGCAGGGTTTCGAGGGGCCGGCCGTAGAGAAACCGAATCACGGTGCGTTCGAGCGCGATCCCGACGATGCCGGTGAAGACGAAGGCGACCGGTACCGAGATGGCTAGATAGGCGTCGAGCCAGTCCGGCGGCAGAAAGGCGCGAAACAATTCCTGACAGACATAGGCGCAATAGGCGCCGAGCATAATCATCTCGCCATGCGCCATGTTGATGACGCCCATCACGCCGAAGGTGATGGCGAGGCCTATCGCGGCGAGCAGCAGCACGCTGCCGAGGCTGATTCCCTCGAACAGGTTGGCGCCGAGGCCGACAAACCACAGACGGTTCGCGATTGAGGCGAGCGCGGCCTCTGCGGCCTTTCGCACCTCCAGATCGGTGCCGGGGGCGTTGCGGATTTCGTCGAGCAGGCTCTTGATCTGCGGATCGGTGGTGGTGCCGAGCGCCCGCACGGCGTCGAGCTGTTCCTCCTTGGTCCCCGAGAACAGACGAGCGGCGAGCAGGCTTCGCTGCATCGCCGATCGGACGTCGGGATCCTTTTCCGCGGCGATGGCCTTGACAAGCAGCGCCGCGGTCGCCGCCGAAGGGTGCTTTAGCGCATCACGGGCGGCGGCGAGCCGCGCCGCGCGGTCGGTACTGAACATGGTCAGATCGCCCAGCACTGCCTCGATCTCGCCGCGCATCCGGTTGTTGATATGGATACGCTTAAGGCCGTCGCGACTGACACCGAAGACCGCCTCGCCGGTGGCGGCGTCCGTTAGCTTCGTCGTCCCGCCGATCGCCGTCGAGACAATGACACGGCCCTCAGTGGTCTTGAACAGCCGGTCGTCGTCGAGCGCCTTCAGCACTGGCACCGCGCGGGGATCGCCGAGCTTGCCGAGGGCGATGACCGCCTGCTCCTTGGCAGCAAACCCGTCGGCGTCGAGCTTTGCGACCTCCGCTGCGAAATCGTCGGCCCATGCGGGCATCGACGCCGACGACAGGACCAGTGCCGACGGGATCAGCAAGACACCGGCGAGGTGGAGAAAGCGATCGATCATGGCGCGAACTTGAAACCGGATCCGGCGATGGTACGGCGGCGCCCCAGGGTCGCGTAACTCAGTAGTTATATTTGGGTGAAGTGCAGTTGCCGCAGACCCAGGGCCAGGTCCAGTCGGCCACTTTGCCCTTGTCCTCGGCCAGATATGGGCTCCAGGCGTCGGCTTTGATCACCTGCTTGGTTGCCCAGACGACGTCAAACTGGCCATTCGCCTGGATCTCGCCGATCATGACCGGCTTCGACAGATGGTGATTGGTGTTCATGAGCTCGGTGAACCCGCTGGGCGCGGCGACCTTCTGCCCGTACATCGCCTGCCGCACCGCGTCGACATCGGTGGTGCCGGCCTGCTCGACCGCATGGGTCCACATTTTGAAGCCGATATAGGTCGCCTCCATCGGATCATTGGTCACCCGCTTCGGGTTCTTGATGAAGTCATGCCATTGCTTGATGAAAGCTTCGTTGGTCGGGTTCTTTACCGATTCGAAGTAGTTCCAGGCGGCGAGGTGGCCGACCAGGTTCTTCGTGTCGATGCCCGCCAACTCCTCCTCGCCGACCGAGAAGGCGATGACCGGGATATCGGAGGCCTTGATGCCGGCATTGGCCAGTTCCTTGTAGAACGGAACATTGGCATCGCCGTTGATGGTCGACACTACCGCGGTCTTCTTGCCGGCTGAGGCAAACGTCTTGATCGCCGCGACCTCGGTCTGCCAGTCGGAGAAGCCGAACGGCGTGTAATTGATCTTGATATCCTCAGCCGCAACGCCCTTCGACTTGAGGAAAGCCTCAAGGATCTTGTTGGTGGTGCGCGGATAGACATAATCGGTGCCTTCGAGGACCCAGCGCTTGACGTTGCCGCCCTCGGCGCTCATCAAGTACTCGACCCCCGGGATCGCCTGCTGATTGGGCGCGGCCCCGGTGTAGAAGACGTTGTTCGAGCTTTCCTCGCCCTCGTACTGGACGGGGTAGAACAGCAGGCCGTTCAACTCCTCGAACACCGGCAATACCGATTTGCGCGACACCGAGGTCCAGCAGCCGAAGACGACCGCGACCTTTTCCTTGGACAGAAGATCGCGCGCCTTCTCGGCGAAGAGCGGCCAGTTCGAGGCCGGGTCGACCACCGCCGCCTCGACCTTCTTGCCAAGCAGTCCGCCATGCTTGTTGAGGTCGTCGACCATCATCAGGACGGTGTCCTTGAGCGTCGACTCGCTGATCGCCATCGTCCCGGACAGCGAATGCAAGACGCCGATCTTGATCGTGCCCCCGCTTTGGGCGGGGGCCGCGATCGGCGCGCTTGCGATGACGGCCGCGGCAACCGCCGCGGGCCAAATCCTGCTTAGCACCTTGGTGCCTCCCTCTTTGCGTGTCTCGGCGCGGCCCGGCGGCCGGCGCCGCTGCAGGAGCAAGATCGAGGCCAAGCTTCACCGGAAAACCCGCCGGGGTGGAAATCTGCGAGCCGCCCGATCAATTTGCTTAAAAATGAGGCGAACATCGCAAAGCTGGTGACATGCGCGCCATCATCCGTATCGTTGCGCGACAGACACCGAGGATCGCAATGACTGACCAGGATGCCGTGCTTGCGGCCAATCTTGAATTTTACCGGGCATTCACGGCGCGTGATCTTGCCGCCATGGACGCGCTCTGGGCGCGACATGCGCCCGTCGCCTGCCTTCACCCCGGGTGGACCGCGCTCAAGGACCGTGACGCGATCATGGACAGCTGGGCTGAGATCCTCTCGAACCCCGACGCGCCGCGCATAGCCAGCTTCGACGAGCACGTCTTTCTTTACGGTGATACGGCGTTGGTCCTGTGCGAAGAGGAGCTCGAAGGCGGTACCCTGGCGGCTAGCAATCTCTTTGTCCGCGAAGACGGGGTGTGGCGCATCGCCCACCATCAAGCCGGCCAGATCGTGCGCCGCCAGGCCGAACGCCGCCGTCCCTCGCGGCTTAACTGATACGCATCGCAGCGCCGCCCTGATCCGCCGACGGGCGGGGTTAACGGCTTCTGCTCTTTTGTTTCGGGTTTATTGGTAGGGGTTGCAGCAAGTTGTGAGTCTTAATTTCTGAGGCGATTCGGGATTGGCGCGCGACTGAGCGTAAGCCGCGCGCACGTCCAACAATCGCGCGGCCGTTTCGGCATCGAGACGGCCGTCGCAGCGGCTTGGCCGAAAACGGCGCTGGAAGGCAACGAGAGCGGGAGTAAATGATTTCTCCGTCAAGCAATAGCCAATCGCGGCGAGATCGGATAGAGACTCTGCAACTGCTATCTCGCTCTCCGGCTTTGCGGAATCTACCGGCGGCCAGATCCCAATGCCTGCACGCGCGAGCCTAGGCCAATCGAACAAGTCGCCCGGATCCATCTTGCGCTCCGGAGCAATATCTGAATGGCCGACGACCCGGTGTGCGGGGATCGAATAGCGCGAGATTAACTCGGCGCATAAAGCCTCGACCGACGCCATCTGGATTTCAGGAAAGGGGCGATATCCCCATTCGTGCCCAGGGTTGACGATCTCGATACCGAGAGACACAGCGTTTAGGTCTCGCTCGCCCTCCCAGCAGGAAACCCCCGCGTGAAATGCACGCCACTCATCAAGAACGAGGTGCCATATCGTGCCGTTCTCTTCAACGACGTAATGGGCACTGACCTTCGCCTCGCGGTCGCATAGGCGCTCGATCGCCGCTTCCGCGCTCGTCATACCGGTATAGTGCAGCACCAGCATGTCGATGCGGAGCGGCTGTTGCCGCGGAGCATGGTTCGGAGAGCGCCGGTGTCGAATCCGGAATGGAATCATCCGGGGTGTAATTCGCCCTTGGTGATCCGATCGTAGGCGGCATTGATTCGGGCAAGCCGAGAGGTCGCCAGCGCGATGCATTCGGGCGGCAGGCCTCGTGCGATCGCGAGATCGGGATGACTTTCGCGTACCAGACGATGATAGGCTTCGCGAATGGCGCCGGCGGGCGCCTCGCGCGAGATGCCGAGGATGACATAGGGATCCTCGATCCCGCTCTCTTCCGCCCCGGCATGGAGCGCCCGGATACGGGCGTAATCAGCTGGATCGAACCCGAAATGTCGGGCGACCTCGCGCAGATAGGCATCCTCGGCGGAGCAGACGCGGCCATCGGCCAGGGCGATATAGAACAGCCCGCCGAGCAGCTCTTCGAGAACCACGCGGTCATCTGCGAACAGCCGGCCGACTTGGCGAGCGTAGGTTTCGAACCCGGCGATGCTCTTGCGCGCGAGGTCGAAGACCAGCCGCACATGTTCCTCTTCGCCCGGCGGCACTTGGAAGACCTCGCCAAAGGCGGCAACTTCGTCGCGGGTGACGTCCCCGTCGGCCTTTGCCATCTTCGCGCCGAGCGCTATGGCGGCGATCGTAAAAGCGACGCGGCGGCGGGGGCCGCCTTCCGTCTCCGAATCGCCGTGCGGCATCCAGCTTGGGATGAGGCGTACTGCGCCTGCCAGCAAATTGCCAAGTGGGCCGCCAAACGGCAGGTCGCGGGCGCTGGCGATGATGCGGGCGACAAAGCTCATGAGATTCGACGCAGTAGGTGCGAGCTCGAAAACGGACGCTGGAGCGATCCGTTTGATAACCTCTTCCACAACCTCAACCTATGGTACAATTTGGCAGCAAAAACGCAAGTAATCCCGGCGGGAGGAACGCAAATTTGACGTACGCTGGGACTCTCGCCGCTAATGCGCCGGTACGATTACGCAGGGCTCAGCTGTTGGTCGGCATCATCTGCGTGGTGATGATCGCCAATCTCCAATACGCCTGGACTTTGTTCGTCGCGCCGATGAACAAAGCCCACGGGTGGGCCATCGCCGATATCCAGATTGCCTTCAGCATCTTCGTCGCTCTCAAGACTTGGCTAACGCCGATCCAGGGCTGGATTGTTGATCATCTCGGCCCGCAGCGCGGGCCGAAACTCACGTCGCCGCCGGGAGTATTCTGATCGGCATTACCTGGGTCATCAACCCCCATGCGGACAGCGTGGCAGCGCTTTATCTCGGCGCCTGCCTATCCGGCATCGGCGCCGGGGCCATCTACGCAACCTGCGTCGGAAACGCGGTGAAATGGTTTCCTGACCGGCGTGGTCTCTCCGTTCGCCTGACCGCGGCGGGTTTTGGTGCAGGCACCACTCTGACAGTTTTCCCAATCCGCGAGGTCATTGCCGCACACGGCTATGCCGCGGCATTCTTCTGGTTCGGCATTGCTCAGGGCGCGATCGTCTTTCTGCTGGCGTGGCTAATGCGCGCGCCACTCCCGTGCGAGCTTCCGAGTACCGCACCAGTCCGGGGTGATCCAGACGGCGCGCTGACCATTGCCTGTTCGTCGACAACATCGCGAATGGGGCGGCGCGACTGTTGTTCGGATGGATATCCGACCACATCGGCCGCTAGAACACGATGGCGATCGCTTTCGGCCTTGGCGACGTCAGTTATTGGTTCCTCGGATCGGCGGAAACGGCGCGGTGGGCCTTTGTGCTTTTCGCGGGCCTGATTTTCCTGACCTGGGGTGAGATCTTCAGCCTGTTTCTCTCCACCGGCACCGACAGCTTTGGCGCGAAATACGCGACCGCCAATCTAAGCCTTCTCCATACGGCCAAAGGCGCTTCGGCCTTTCTCGTTCCGACCGCGAATTTGTTCAAAGCAACGACCGGCAGCTGGCACATGGTGTTCGTCGTCACTGCCGCGATGAATTTCGTAGTGGTCGCGCTCGCTCTCCTCGTGCTTCGGCCGTTGCGCTCTGGGCATCTGCTTGCGCCTGCGCCGGAATTTGCCGCCATCCGAACACCTGTCTGAGATCGGCGGTCGCCCGGCCCCCTCCCCCATGCAGTTGCAGTCTTCGGGCCCCCGGATCAGCCAGCCGAAATAAGCGGTGGGACAGAGCGCGGCGATCACGCTAGACTGCGACAGGCGGTCGCAGCTCGCTCGTGACCGACTGCCGTTTCGGAGCGGGTTCGTGACCCTGAGCAGAGTTCGGGAGATGCGCTCATGACTATCCGAAACCCAGTCGAATGGAGCGTGGATCAGTTCAGGCATGCGGCGCTTGCCTTTGAATCAGCCGGCCGTGTTGGCCGCCGGACCTTGGACGGACTGCATGCGCCACCGCCGACTGTGCGCCGGATCGCGCTCGGGGAGCTCGGCAACGCCCTCACTAGGGGCTTTGATGACTTCGCGGCGTTTCGGACCGATGTCATCTTCATCTGTTTGCTCTATCCGCTTGTTGGGCTCGTGTTGGCGCGGCTGGCATTCGGCTATGACCTGCTACCGCTGGTATTCCCACTCGCTTCCGGCTTCGCGCTGGTCGGCCCCTTGGCCGCGGTCGGGCTGAATGAAATGAGCCGGCGGCGTGAATGGGGAGCGGCCGCCGGCTGGGCGGACGCCCTCGCGGTAGTCCGCGCTCCTTCCTTCGGAGGGATCGTGCTCCTCGGCTTGGTGCTGATGGGGATCTTTCTGCTTTGGCTGTTGGTCGCAGAAATTATCTACGAGATGACCCTCGGCCCGATGCCGCCGGCTTCGGTCGGATCATTTATCGGCGACGTGTTCACTACTGATGCCGGCTGGACGATGATCGGGGTCGGTATTTGTGTCGGATTCCTCTTCGCTTTGCTGGTGCTGGCGATCAGCGTCGTGTCATTTCCGCTGCTACTTGATCGCGAGGTCGGCGTCGACACCGCGATGCTGACCTCGATCCGTGCCGTGGTTGCAAATCCGGTTCCTATGGCGGCCTGGGGATTAATCGTCGCGGTCGGTCTTGTTCTTGGGTCTATCCCATTTTTCCTCGGATTGATTGTCGTGATGCCAGTACTCGGGCACGCCACCTGGCATCTTTATCGCGGGGTGGTCGCGAGCTGATCCGTCGGGCCAACTCGCGAAAACTACGAGAAATCCAAAGTTGTGAAGAACAAGACACTGTCGACGGGAGGACGGGACGGGAAGTGAGGGGCTGTCGCGGCGCCGCTTGTTGAGGTATCCGGCGCGTTTATTACGCGTTGCGCGCGAGGCCCAGTGCGCAAGCATGTAGGCGCGCGACACTCAGTTGCCTGCGCTCTTTGCAGAGACGAGCCGCCTCGGTGATCGACGGAGTTAAAGCCCGTTCGTGCTGCGCAATTTCTCAAGGCATTCCGCGACCTTCCGTGTGACGGCCGGAAACGGGTCCTGATCGAGCATTCGCGCGATTGTTTCGCCGTAGGCTGAACAGAGTAGCAGGGCCGGCCTCGTCAAATCGGGGTCACGGCGCGCTCTCTCACACGTCTCGATTAATAATCCCCTCTCCTTTTGCGGTATCCAGCGCATCAGCGCTTCGAGATCGCCCGCTGATATTGGAAAATCGCAGGCAGCGGGGTCTTTCGCTTCAAGTTCCATAGCCGCGCGGTCGATCATCGGTTTCAACATGGGCAAAAGCTCTCAAAAGAAAACCCGAGCACCACCTCTAGCATAGACCCAGAGGGGAAATTCCTCGACCTCTAGCCTATAATACACAATATTTCTTTAAATGATATTCGAATCAATTGTCCAACACAAAACTTCACATGATCAGCACCAGTTTTCGGCAGGACCGAGAACACTCTATGAGAATCGCGACAGCTTGGATGATAAGAGCATATTAACAGAATGCGCGGAATCTAATTTTCCTCATCACTTAGAGAGGGCGGCTCGCCTTGGTTGAGAGGCTGCGCGCAGGCCGGTTTGCCGTTTTGGGCATCTTCCGATTGGCTGCAAGCCCGTGAAATCATCGATGCGGCTTGCCCCCTTTTTTTTGCGTAAAAGAGGGCGGAATACCGAAGCCGCTCTTAGACGTCAGATTTCCCTTCTTCAGAGCACCCTAGAAAATATCGGCGAGGGTCTCAGCGTATTCGATCGCAAAGGGCGATTGATTGCATGGAATTTGCGGTTTTGTGAAATGCTGGACTTGCCGACGCAGCTGACAGCTGGCGCGCCGCTTCGCGATATTCTGATGCTCCAGGCAGTCCGGGGCGATTTTGGTGAGGAGGACCCCGCCGCCGAGGCTGCTCGGCGTCTCGACCGGTTTTACCTCGACGTTCCGATCGTAAAGGAGCGCGTGACTCCTGGCGGACGCGTTTTGCAGATCCGTCGGCGGACGATGCCCGGTGCGGCCGTCATCTCAATCTATTCGGATGTAACAGATCTCAAGGCATCCGAACGCAAACTGATCCAGGCGCGGAGTCTGGCAGAAGCGGCGAACCGCGCGAAGAGCGACTTCCTCGCCAATATGAGCCACGAGTTGCGCACACCGCTCAACGCGATCATCGGTTTTTCCGAAATCATTTCGCACGAGCTGTTCGGGCCGATCGCCAACGAAAAATACCTCGAATATATTAAGGATATTCATAGAAGCAGCTTGCATTTGCTGGCGATTATCAACGATGTGCTTGACATGTCTAAGATCGAAGCTGGCAAGCTCGAACTCTCCAAGGAAGTGCTGGACGTGCAGAGCGTGCTGGGCGATGTCATTCGCATGATGCGCGCGCGGGCCGAATGCCGGGGCATCGAATTGGTCACCCAGCTGATGGACGAAGTGGTCAATCTCTGGGCCGACGAGCGGGCGATGAAGCAGATATTCCTAAATCTGCTGTCCAATGCGATCAAATTCTCGAAGGATGGCACGCGAGTGAATATCCGTGTCGTCTCCGATCAACCTGACTTGGCCATTATCGAGTTCGAGGATTTTGGCATAGGCATGAATGAGGAAGAACAGGAGAGAGCACTGCAACCCTTTGGTCAGGCAAAGCCGTCAACTACCAGCAACTATGGTGGCACCGGTCTCGGGCTACCGATTACAAAGGGTCTAGTTGAAGCCCATGGGGGGAAGCTGATGATCAAAAGCCGCCCGGGCTGCGGAACTATCGTTCGCGTGCTTCTGCCCATCGAGAGAGAGCCCTGAGGATTGTGAAATGGCAGGGCCATTTTAAGGCTCTGCGGATATAACGTTCCCTGTCCTAAGGACCCGAAACAGCAGGATGCCAGGTAGGATGGCGGCAGTTATTACCGCCATGGTCTGAAAACAGGCCGTGTAAGCAACAAGGGTCGCGGTAGCGGGGGTCCGGGAGAGCCACTCCCCCGCAATTGTCGTCGGCGAGACGAAACCCAGGACCTTTGCTTGCAGCAAGGCCGTCATTGTTGCAACTCCAGTGGCGCAACCCAGCTGGCGCGTGAGGCTATACATCCCGGCAGCGTCGGTCCGCACCTCCGGAGCTAGCGTTGAAAAAGCAAGCGTGCTTAGCGGAGTGAACATCAGCCCAGCGCCGACGCCTTGTACAGTGCTGGCCGTGGCCAACCAGATCTGACCGCTGTGAAGCGGGACTTGCGAAATCAGGACCAGGGCGCCCGCCATGATCACTAGTCCGGCACCCAGCAGAGCGCGATGGTCGATCCGATTGATGACGCATCCCACCGCGAACATCGTCCCCATAGTTGCAAGGCCGCGGGGAGATAGTGCCAGCCCTGCTTGTGTTGCATCGTAGCCGAGCGGACCCTCGCTCATGGCCGGCACGAAGACGATGGTCGTGAAAAGCAGCGCGCTTACCATGAAATTGTAAAACACCGAAATCGCGAAATTTAGGTTTCGAAATGCCTGCACTGTAAAGAGTGTAAATTGCGACCGGATACTGCGAGTAGCGATGGCTAATAAGGCGAGGAGGGCGGTCGCGGCTTCAGCGACGATTTCGACGGATAGCGGCCAAATCTGGCCTATACTGCGTTCCAGCGCCAGCTGTAACGACCCCACTCCAACCACCAACAGTACGACGTCGATGCCCTCGATGCGTGGTTTGGCGCCGGGCTCAGTCATTGCAGGCACCTTTGCGAGGCCCAAAGCCGCGATAACTCCGAGAGGAAAGTTTATCGCGAAGATCCATCGCCACGAGGCGAAGTCGGTGATGATACCGCCGAGGACGGGGCCGAGGATCGGGCCTGTCATGATCGTCGCCCCCCATATCGCGAGGATCCGGCCATGGTCCCTCTGCGGATACAAGTCCAGAAGCATCGCCTGCGCCAGCGGCTGAACGATGCCAGCCGCAGCGCCCTGAATTAGTCGAAACTCAATTAGCGCGCCCGCAAAGGGAGCAATTGAGCAGAGGAGGGAGGCAAAGACGAACAGGCCGGTCGCGCCAGTCAAAACGTGCCGCGCTCCATATCGGCGGCGAAACCAGCCGGTCAGCGTAGCCGTCACGGCAGACGCGCAGAGATAACTGGTCATAACCCAAGAGCCGAGATCAAGACCACCTCCCAGGTCATGCTCGAGCTGAGGGAGCGCCACATTTGCGATCGTCGCATCGAAGGCCTGCATAATGGTCGCGGTCATAAGTGCGATCGCCACTCGACGTCGGGTTGACCGCGGCAAGGCGATGGCGCCCGCAAGAGGTCCTCCGCTCCGGACCGCATGTGCCACGGCTGACCCCATGCTGCGACGCAAGTATGGCGCGCGCCTCATTGTGGTTGTGCGCAGCACCGTTCACACAGCCAGCTTCGTGGGCTCAAACCTTAGTCCCCCTGAACGTGGCGGCTCAACAGTACCTCTCAGCTCTCGTAACGGCGACAATAACCGGCTTTTGCGGCGGGCTGGATCCGATATTTGCTTCAATTTTATTGATATTATCCTTGCATTTATTCAGACTTGATCTTTCGGTATACTGGAACTACACTGGTTTCGGTTCACCAGCCTTTAACATATAACGAATAAAGTCCGTGATTGACGGAAAATTATTCCGGTATCGTAGATAGACGTGCGAGGCTCTCGTGACACGCCTAGCGATGTTAGTGACGCCAGACGGTGAGTGGGTCATCGAAGACAGCGCGGAGTTTCTGGCGGCGTTGGGCGACTCAAGTCCTGATTACGACGCACCGCTGTTTGCAGTGAAGAACTTGGGATTTATCAAATTTCAAGTATTGGACAATTCGGTTATCGAGATAGAGCTGCATCCACAAAACGTAGAGCTCCCCGCCCTTCTCGCTGTGCAGCAACAGCTTTTGTCTACTCGTGTCAAGCTGTTCCGCATAAAATATTTGGAAATGTCGTGGCAATCCGAAATTCTGTGTTCGTCAGAAGTTACGGTATCGCGGCTTTCAGAAATATGCGCTCCCAAATTTGCTCCACCGCCGGCCGCGAAGTTCCTGGTAGAGAGACAAGACTTTTCCAATTTGTTTGAGAGCGAGGAAAATCCATTGCGCCTAATGGCTCAAAAATGGCGGATGTCCTTCGGCCATTTCGACCCGAGCGTAGTGTCATTCGCTATCAAACAAGGATTATTGTCGCGCTTGGTAATCGCAGGCGTGAAGCCACCACGTTCAGAGCCGATATTCCGGTTCATTGGCGACGGGCACGCTAACTGGCTCGACAGCGAGTACCATCTACGGGCGATTGGGGAGAAGATGCAGAATCTACCCGATAAGGACTATGGAGAATGGGTTTCCGAATTCTATAAAAGCGTAGCAACCAGCGGAGAACCGCGTTACGATTACGTCACCGCTGCAATTCAGCGGCAAACAAACACTTTTGTGACGCATTACGAAAGACTGCTGCTGCCGTGGAAGACTCGCTCGGACGAGGTTCTCGTAACGCTTTCCTCGCGAGGTCTCGGCAATGACGGCGCGCGAGACCAAGTCCCGTCCGGGTTGGCAAGCTCGCCGACAAGATACTCCGCGAAGTCGTCGTAGGCTTCGTCCGCAGATAGGTAAGTGACAACGGTCTCAAGGTCTCCTAGCGGAGATCCGGGGAAAAATATGCTGCGGCTGCAATGCTTGTAGCCGTATCCTCTCGCCACCCCTCTTTCTACCAGCAGGGGTGTGACCAGAGCCATGGCCCAATCGACCGGCCACCGAGCCACTGCATAAGCCCTTCCTAGCCGCCCCAGAAGTCTGGATAATCGTCGGCCCCGGAAATCCGGACGGATCCAATGCGACCCCCCGCAGAACACCACCCCGGTGATGGTTTTTGCGGCGGGAGCGGTAACCATGCAACCTTGGCCCCGATCTTGACCTCCATAAAACATCAAACGAACCTCTTGCTCCAATGTTGTTTCCGGCCAGTAATAAATGCGGCCCGCCTGTGTTAGGACGATATCGCCATGCTCGTCTTCGCCCGATATCCAATACGAATTTTCCGGTACCAAATCGCACACTCCAGGATCAAACATCTGCGCCAACGGAAACCAATTTCCGTTGGCGATTTGCTGCTTGTTCACATAAACAAGCTCGGGAAAGTCGTAACGAAGCCGTAGGCGAATACCTGTGCGACGCGCTGCTTTGTCCCCTTCGAGCACGAAAGTCGAAAGCAGCCTGGCCGGGCCGTGCTTGATAGTCAGCGCATCGGGAAGACGAAGATTGTTTTCCGGGACAATGTTGGGATAGATCCTGCTCATATTGCCTCCTCGGAGCGGCGGCCATGCCGCAACGCCGCCGGCGTTTTCAAGACCTGCGCGATTTCTTGCACTCCTGCCATCAGCAAATTGCTAATGGAACCCGAAGATTTCATTCAGTTTTATCGAATATAGGTGGACTGTCAACTTCAAACATGGTTAATCTATCGAAGTTATTTCAATAACTATTTAATAAAAAACTTACCTTTATCTGACGGAAGGCCGAGCAAGACGCAGCTATGCCGGCGATCCGCTGCCCGAAATTTGGCTGCCCTATATAACTGCCGGATGGCGCTGTCTCATCTGGCAGGTAGCGGCGCTTTGCGTCGGAGAGGAACTGATTATTGCGCCAAATTCCATTTGCCGAGATACTGGTGTGGTGCGCGAATTGAGATAGCGGTGTGCGGGACGTGAGCAACCCATCTAATAGGGTTGATCGCTTGCCGCCTTGGCTGAATCATATGGCGTGTGCACGGGTGGAGGATGACGAGCAAGGAAGAGTTGAAACGCGCGGTCTGCGAAGCGATCGATCGCCGCGCGGACACGATTATCGAGATCGGCGAAACGATCCTGCGCCACCCGGAGACCGGCTTTAACGAAGTAAAAACGGCGGCTCTCGTGGCCGAGCATATGAGCCATATGCGATTGGCGCCGCGCACTGGGCTCGCAGTGACGGGGGTCAAGGGCCGGCTTGGGGGGCAGAGGCCAGGGCCGCACCTCGCTTTGATCGGCGAACTCGATAGTCTGCGGACCTCGGAACACCCGCTCGCCGATCCGGTGACAGGGGCAGCGCACAGCTGTGGGCACAACGCCCAGATCGCGGGAATGCTTGGCGCAGCCATCGGCTTGAGCGAAGCCCAGATCGCCCTCCATCTCAGCGGTGAAGTTATTTTCTTCGCCGTTCCTGCCGAAGAATTCATCGATGTCCAGGAGAGGACGACCCGCGTCGAGAGAGGCGAAATAGAGTTTATGCTGGGCAAACCTGAGCTCGTCGCCAAAGGCCATTTCGATGATGTCGACATGGCGATGATGATCCACACCGGCTCGCAGGATGCCGGCAAGACACGCGCCTTTCTCGCCGAGTCGTCGAACGGTGCGTTGGTCAAGCGCATCCGGTTTCTCGGCAGGGCGGCGCATGCCGGCAGTCTGCCGCAGCTCGGGGTCAATGCCCTCAACGCGGCAATGATCGCGATGAACGCAATTTCGGCGCAGCGTGAAACCTTCTGGGAAAAGGACACGATCCGCATTCATCCGATTGTTACGAAGGGTGGCGACGCGGTCAGCGTCGTGCCGGCCGAGGTAAAGATGGAGACGTTCGTGCGCGGCGGCTCGCTCGAGTCTATCGTCGACGCCAACAAGAAGGTCGACCGTTGCCTGCGCGCGGGCGCGTTGGCAATGGGTGCCGAAGTCGAGATCTTCACGATCCCTGGCTATTTGCCGCAACGCAACGACAGGCGCATGGGGGAGATCTTTGGCAAAAACGTCGAAGCGTTGTTCGGACCCGGGGAGTTCCGCGTCGGCGGACATCGCACCGGATCAACCGATATGGGCGATCTTGGACATCTGATGCCGGTGATCCATCCTTACGTCGTTGCCGCCCAAGGCAAAGCGCACGGCGCCGACTGGCGGATTAACGAGCCGCAACACGGGTACCTGACACCGGCAAAGCTGCTGGCGATGACCGCTATCGACCTACTTTACGGCGATGCTGCCGCTGCCAAGGAAATTCTCGCGCGGTTCGAGCCGGCGATGACCAAGGAGCAATATTTAACCTTTCAGCGCAATATGTTCCGCAAGGAGAGCCATGCCTATATCGCTACGTGACGGCCGCGGGCAGCGCTCCACGGCGGTTCGGAACTACTCCCGGTTGCTCTTGGCTGCAGCGCATCGAACAATTTGTTACGCGGCGGCGCTTCACTTTTTTTGCGTTCCGAAGAAAAATCAATGCCTGACTGGAATGCCAACTGGGGCTGCGAGTTAACAGTCAGGACCACTTGCCCGCGTCTCCTGGCGGGGGCATTCGTGAAACAGGCGCAGTTCGGAGGTGCGGGTATGCCTTTCGACGGAACAGAGAATTTTGACAATCATCCGCTCGCCAAACTCGGTGCGGTCGAGCGGCTGCTCGCGACTGAGCAACAGTGGTGCAAGGGCCGTTTACGCGATGCCCATGGACGCCACTGCTTGGTCGGCGCCATCGAGGCGGTAGGCGGCCGGCAGGTCCTTCAGAAACCCGTTCTACAAGCCGCTAGAGAGGTCAGCGGCAAGCGGTATTGGCGGATCGAGTTCTTCAATGACGACCCCCGCACGACGCATGCGGACGTGCTGCAAGTGCTTCGGCGCACCCGGGAGAATATGATTGCCGGCATGCTTTCCGCGTATGACAAGCAACCGCGCCATCAGAAATGGATACGCTCTTTGCGTGCTCTGTTTTCGCGACGCGCTTCCAGCACGCGCCTGGTCTTCCCTTGCGATGAACCCGCCGCTCTCCATGCTGGAACGGAAGGCGGTGGATATGTGGAGAGTGACACGCGAAGGGACCGGGTGGTCCTGCTCGAATTGCAAGATTAGAAGGCTCGCTTCGAACCATTATACCCCGGCGATTGCAAGGGGCGGGGCATGGCCTCCTCCTTGTTTCGTCGCGGTTGGATATCGCATTGGTGACTGCGCGCTAGTCGGCAGCCAAGGGAAGCAGAATGCGTAGCTTGTGGTCAGATGCTGAGGCCGAGCGCCTGGTCAATCGCTATGCCACCGAGGGTGTGACGCGAGATCTTGCATTGCGCGTCTACAGCTCGCGCCTGCTGGGCGGCGAACCCAGACTAGTTTTGCACGGGGGCGGAAACACCTCCGTCAAAACCACAACCAACGACCTCCTCGGCGAGGAGGTCGAAGTGTTATGCGTCAAGGGCAGCGGCTGGGATATGGCGGCGATCGAGCCAGCCGGGCTCCCAGCCGTGCGACTTAACCCAGTTCGCAAATTGCGCCGACGCGCGGTGCTATCCGACGAGGAGATGGTTCGGGTATTGCGGGCGAACCTGCTCGATCCCGGTGCCCCCAACCCCTCGGTTGAAACCCTGCTGCACGCCTTCCTGCCGCATAAATATATCGATCACACGCATTCGACGGCGGTACTGAGCTCGGCAGACCAGTCAGATGGTGCTCGGCGTTGCGCCGATCTCTACGGCCGCAGCATGGGCTTGGTCCCCTACATCATGCCGGGTTTTCTGCTCGCCAAGAAGGCGGTGGAAGTCTACGAGGCCGATCCCGCGGTCGAGGGACTCGTACTGCTGAAGCATGGCATTTTCACCTTCGGCGATACGGCGCAAGAAGCCTATGACCGTATGATCAGCGCCGTCTCCCTCGCGGAAGAGCAAATCATTCGCCGGCCCAAGTCGGTATTGACACCCGCTCGCCTCCCCGCCGCGATCGCCGCAGCGAGCGAAGTCGCGCCGATCCTGCGCGGCGCCTGCGGGATTGCCGATCCGGCGGGGTCGGGCGCTTTCAAACGATTTGTGCTGGAGTTCCGGTCAAGCCCGGCCGTACTCAATTACGTCAACGGCGTCGACCTCGAGCGCTACGGCCGCGCAGGTGTTGCGACCCCGGACCATACGATCCGCACCAAGAACTGGCCGCTGATCGTGCCGGCGCCTGAACCAGACCGGCTCTATGCGTTCAAAGCGGCTGTGCGCGCGGCGGTCGAGCATTTCGTAGCTGAATACCATGCCTATTTCGCCCGCCACAACGCCCACCAAGCGGCGCCAAAGCGCGAACTTGACCCGATGCCGCGGGTCATCCTGGTGCCCGGTTTGGGCCTCTTTGGGCTGGGGCGCAGCGCAAAGGACGCGCGCATTGCCGCCGATATCGCCGAGTCCACCGTCGAGACGGTCACCGATGCCGAGGCGATCGGCCGCTTCGAGCCGGTCGGCGAGACCGACCTCTTCGAGATCGAATATTGGTCTCTGGAACAGGCCAAGCTCGGCCAGAGCAGCGAAAAGCCGTTGGCCGGCCAAATCGCCGCCATTACTGGCGGTGCCGGCACGATCGGTTTTGCT